>NZ_BCAK01000031.1:0-33058 GCF_001293905.1 Brachybacterium sp. SW0106-09 | reverse complement strand
AGCGCCTCGGTCGCGGCGTCGCCGGCCGGCAGGGCCTCGGTCGCGCCCTCGGCGCCCTGGGGCGCGGCCGCGGGGGCGGCGCCCATCCCCTCCGCGTCGTCCGTCGGGGTCGCGGCCCCGGCCGCGGGGGCTCCGTCCGCCCCGAGGACGGGCAGCACCGCGGTGCGCGGACCGGCCTCGAACGCCTCGGTGTCGCCGGGGTCGTCGTAGCGGTCCAGGTCGAGCTCGGCGAGGCGCGACAGCAGCTCCTCGGGCGTCGCGCGCTCGGCGGGGTCGGCGCACAGGGCCGAGCGCAGCCAGTCGCCGAGCTCGGTGGGCACGCCGTCGATGTCGATCTCCCCGCGCTCCGCGCGCAGGAACACGAGGTCCGCCCGTCCGGTGCCGAAGGGCTCCCGCCCGGTCGCGGCGAAGGCGAGCATCGCCGCCCAGGACCACCAGTCCCCCGCCTCGACGGTGCGGTCGGTGCGCACCACCTCCGGGTCGAGATAGGCGGCTGTGCCCATCACCAGGCCGGTCGAGGTCAGCCGCGACTCCTCCGCGGCGATCGCGATGCCGAAGTCGATGATCACGGGGTCCAGGCCGTCCCCGTCGGGGTCGAAGCCCGAGAGGTCCCCCTCGGTCGCGCCGCGCAGCAGCACGTTGCTGGGCTTGAGATCGCGGTGGATCACGCCCGCCTCGTGGATGACCCGCAGCGTCTCCCCCAGCACCAGGCCCACCTCGCGCACCGCCTCGGGGTGCAGGCCGCCGTGCGTGCGCACCGCGTCCTCGAGCGTCGGCCCGGGCACGAACTCGGTGACCACGAAGGCGTCGGAGGACTCGAGCTCCGCGTCCAGGATCCGCACGATGTTGTCGTTGCGCACCCGCTGCTGGGCGGCGACCTCGCGGGCCAGCCGCTCCCTCGCACGGGGGTCGTCGGCGATCTCGTGGCGCAGCATCTTGATCGCGACGTCGTTCCCGTCGGCGTCGTGCGCGCGATAGACGATGCCCATCCCGCCCGTTCCGATCCGCCCCAGCACCTCGTAGCCGGAGTCCTCGGCGAGCGCCTCCAGCCGCGGATCGCTGGCGGCCGGAGGTCGTCGGGGCGTGCGCGAGTCGGACATGGGCCCCATGCTACGAGGCCCTGCACGGGCGAGCGGCGGCTTCACCGCACCCCCACAGGGTCCCCACGCGGCCCCGGACGTGAGACGATCCCACCGCGGCGCGGTGGGCGTCGCAGGGAATCCATCGACCGATGCCGGTCGACCGACGAGATGAGGGGCCATGCGCTCGAACCTGTTCGACGCCTCCAACCAGGAGCGCCAGACCAACGACCGATGGGCGCTGCAGTCCTCCAAGATGCTGCGGTGCGCGCTGAACCCGCAGGCCCCGGAGATCATCTCCGCCGCGGGCGCGATGGTCGCCTACCAGGGGCAGATGGACTTCTCCTTCCAGGGCTCCGGCGGCGGCATGAAGCTGCTGAAGAAGATGGCCACCGGCGAGGGAGGGAACATGATGCGCACCCGCGGCCAGGGCGAGATCTTCTTCGCCCGCCAGAACAACGAGATCTTCCTGCTGCAGCTGGAGGGCGACGCGCTGACCCTCAACACCCGCAACATGCTCGCCTTCGACTCCTCGATCCAGTGGGACATCCGTTCGCTGGGCGGGGCGGGCTTCATGGCCGGCGGCCTGTTCAACCTGTTCCTGCAGGGGCAGGGGATGGTCGCGGTCACCTCCGACGGGCCGCCGATGCTGCTGGACTGCTCCCAGCAGCCCACCTTCGTGGATCCGCAGGCCGCGGTGTGCTGGTCCGCGAACCTCCAGCCGCAGATCAAGAACGACTTCAAGATGGGCTCGCTGATCGGCCGCGGCTCCGGGGAGTCCTTCCAGCTGGGCTTCCACGGCCCGGGCTTCGTCGTCGTCCAGCCCTCCGAGGGCGCGCCGGTGGTCGCCGCCTCCTGAGCGTGCCCGCGGCGACCCGGCGGGGCCGACCGCTCGGCCCCGCCGTCACCGCACGTCCGGGCGGCGTGTCTACGATGTCCCGGTGACCATCACGCATCCGCAGGCCCTGGCCGAGGAGCTCACCGCCCTCGGCCCCACGGGTCGACGGCGGGCGGCGGCGAGCGCCGCGACGATGTTCGCGGCAGACGTCTCCGCCCCGTCCCCCGCCCTCGATCCGGTGCCCGTCGTGCTGGACGCGGAGTCCTGGGCGGAGCTGTCGGCGGGGCTCGTGCAGCGGGTGCGGCTGCTGGACGCCCTGTACGCGGACCTGTACGGACCGCGCACCGTGCTCGACACCGAGGTCGCGCCGGCGGCCGAGCTGCTCGCGGACCTCGCCTACCTGCGCCCGGCGGTGGGGATCCCCGCCCGCGGCGCCCATCACCTCTTCGCCGTCAGCACCACCGTCTCCCGCACCGCCGAGGGCGCCTGGGTGGTGCACGAGGACGCGGTGGACGTCCCCCGCGGCGCGGGCCTCACCCTCGAGCTGCGGCGGGTGCTCTCCCGCAGCGCGCCGTCGCTGTACCGCAGCACGGAGATGCGCCGCCTCCATCCCTTCTTCGACACGCTGCGCACGTCCTTCCATCAGCGCACCCGGGCCGACGGGCGCGCCGGGCGCCCCGTCGTGCTCCTCGACGACGCGGAGGAGCCGCTGTCCGCCTTCGACCACAGCTGGCTGGCGAACCTGCTGGGCGCGCCGACGGTGTCGGTCGGGGACCTGCGCGCCGGTGCGGGTGCCGTGACCCTGCGCCTGTCGGGCCTGGCCTCCGCCCCGGGCGAGCCGGTCGACGCGGTGCTGCGGCTGGTCCCCTCGCCGCTGCTGGACCCCCTGGACCTCGGGCCGACGCCGCTGGGCGGGGTGACGGGCCTGGTCGAGGCGGCGCGCTGCGGCGACGTGGAGATCCTGAACCCGCTGGGCACGGGCCTGCTCGAGAACCCGGCCCTGCGCGCGGCGCTGCCCGACCTGTGCCGGCAGATGCTGCACGAGGACCTGCAGCTGCGGCCCGCACCCGCCGAGGTCGTCCCTGCACTGTGGCCCTCGCTGGACCCGTCGGGCGGCGAGGAGCTCACGGGACGCCCGGTGACGCTGAGCCTGCTGGTGATGGGGACCGAGGACGGCTTCGAGGTGCTGCCCGGCGGGATCGCGCGCACGGCCGACGAGGGCCCCGAGGCGCTCAAGGACGTGTGGGTCGCCGTCCCCGACACGTCCGCGGTCCCTGACGAGGAGCCGACCGGCCGCCCGGCCGTGGAGCCGGCGTCGCGGCGCGCGAGCGTCTCCGCCTACCCGACGATGACCCGCTCGGTCGGCTCGGACCTGTTCTGGTTCGGCCGCTATCTCGAGCGCGTCGACTCCACCGCCCGCCTGCTGCGCACCGTGCTGGACACCTCCAACGACCTCGACGCCGAGCACAGCCGCAGCGCCCGCACCGCCCGCACGGTGCTGCTGCGGGCGGTGACCGAGGTGACCACCACCTATCCCGGCTTCCTCGACCTCGACCTCCGCGACGGCGAGGCGGTGCGGCTCGAGATCGAGAGCCTGCTGGGGGACGTCGGCCGGCCCGGATCCCTCGCGCAGTCCGCCGCGGCGCTCGCCCACACCACCCGCACCCTGCGCGACCTCCTCTCCGACGACGTGTGGCCGGTGATCACGCGGATGCGGCTCCAGGTGCGCGGCGGGAGCGTGGACCCCCGTCCGCTGGAGCAGTGGCTCACCGACATCGTCGACGGCTGCCTGACCCTCTCCGGCGCGGTCGCCGACGCGATGCCCCGCGACCTCGGCTGGGACCTCACCGAGATCGGCCGCAAGATCGAGCGGACGATGAGCCTGCTGGCGCTGCTGCGCGCCGCCCTCGGCCATCGCCGCGGCCGCGCCGCCGAGGAGCGGATCGCGAACGCGGTCGCGCTGATCACCGAGTCCGGCGCCTCCTACCGCCGCTCCTTCCACGCCGCCGTGCAGCCGGAGCTGCTGGTCGAGCTGCTGCTCAGCGACACCACGCTGCCGCGCTCGCTCGCCTTCCAGCTGGACCGGCTCGGCCAGGCCCTGGACCGGCTGCCCGAGACCGCGCCCTCCCCCGAGCTGCGCGCCCCGATGTCGGCGCTGCGCACCCGACTCGCCGCCTGGGAGCCCCACGAGCTGCTGCGTCCGCTGCCGGGCGCGCCGGCCGGTGAGGACGCGCCGACCGCGCTGCCGGCAGAGATCGACGCGGCGACGGAGTCCCTGCGCTCCCTCGCCACCGCCCTCGAGGACCGCTTCTTCCGCGCCTCGGAATCCACCTCGCGATGGGGGGTCGACGATGTCTGAGAACACACACGAGACCCGGTCCGGACAGGACGGCGCGACCCCTCGCGGCGCGCGTCCGCTGATCCCACTGCGCCAGGAGGACGCCCCGGCCCTGGACCCGGTGCACTACCGGGTCCACCACCTCACCTCCTATCGCTACGCGAAGCCGGTCACCCGCAACTACGGCCGCGCCCACGTCGAGCCGCGCGCCACCCCGCACCAGCGGGTGCTCTCGCACGAGGTGGTCGTCGATCCGGCGCCCGCCCGGCTCACCGCGCACACCGACTTCTACGGGAACTCCTCGACCTATCTCCTCGTCGACGCCCCGCACGAGCAGCTCGACGTGCACTCCCACGCCCGGGTCTCCGTCGCCGAGCGCCGCTACGGGCTCGAGCCGATGTCCCGCCCCTGGGAGCAGTGCACCCCCGAGCACTGGGGCGCGCCGATGCCCGGGGCGAGCCTGGACTTCGTCCACCCCTCCCCGCGGGTCCCGGGCGGGACCGCCGCCCTGGAGATCAGCGCCGAGGTGTTCCGGCCGGGACGCGCCGTCGGCGAGTGCCTCGCGGAGCTGACGGCGCTGATCCACACCGAGTTCACCTACGACTCCGCGGCCACCACCGTCACCTCCACCCTCGAGGAGGTGCTGGGGGCTCGGCACGGCGTCTGCCAGGACTTCTCCCATGTGGGAGTCGCCGCGGTGCGGGAGGCGGGGCTCGCCGCCCGGTACGTCTCCGGCTATCTGCGCACCGCCCCCTCGGCCGGCGGGGCGCTGGGCACCGAGCCGGCCGGGGAGATGATCGGCTCGGCCGCCTCGCACGCCTGGCTGAGCGTGCTCGTGCCCGGCACGGGATGGGTCGACATCGACCCCACCAACCGCACCTTCGTGGACCAGCGCTTCGTCACCACGGCCTGGGGCCGGGACTACGCGGACGTGCCGCCGCTGAAGGGCATCGTCGTCGGCCCGCCCGGTGCCAGCAGCACCCTGAGGGTCGCCGTCGGCGTCGTGCCCGAGACGGCGGGGACCGAGTCCGCCGACTGACGCAGGTCCCCTCCGCCGCGCCGGACCGGGCGTACCCTGACTGCTGGTCACCGCAGGGGAACCCGCCCGGCTCCCCTCGTGCCGCATCGCGCGGCACGGCGGCCGACCCCTCAGACCTCCGTCCCCCGACCGCGCCGGGACGCCCCCTGCCCCCAGAGAAGGACCTCCTCCGATGACCAGTCCCGCCCCCGGATCCCGCAGCGCCGCGCCGGCACCCGCACCGTCCACCGCCGCGACCGCTCCGAAGCCCCTCACCAAGGCGCTCGAGGACGCGATGTTCGCAAAGGCGACGGCGCCGCTGGGGAAGATGTTCCTCGCGTCCCTCAGCGGCGGCGCCTTCATCGCGCTCGGCTTCGTGTTCATGGTGACCTCGCAGCAGGGCATGGGCGAGTGGCCGGTCGGGATCGCGAAGCTGATCGGCGGCGTCGTCTTCTCCGTCGGCCTGGGCCTCGTGGTGATCAGCGGCTCCGATCTGTTCACCGGCACCACGATGACCTCCATGCCGCGCCTGTCCCGCCGGATCACGACCGGGCAGATGCTGCGTCACTGGGGCGTCTCCGCGGGCGGCAACCTGATCGGCTCGCTCACCGTCGCGCTGCTGATCTTCCTCGCCGGCACGCACGCCACCAACGGCTCCGCCTGGGGGATGGTGGTGCTGGACACCACCCAGGCGAAGGTCTCCCACGACTGGCACCAGGCGTTCTTCCTGGGCGTGCTCGCGAACTTCGCCGTGTGCCTGGCCGTGTGGGCGGCGACGGCCGGCAAGACCGTCGCCGACAAGGTCCTCGCCGTCGCCGGCCCCATCGCGCTGTTCGTCGCCACCGGCTTCGAGCACTCGGTCGCGAACATGTTCATGCTCCCCATGGGCCTGCTGGTCAAGTACGGCGCCGGTGCCGGCTTCTGGGAGGGCGAGGCGCTGACCGAGGCCGGGAGGTCGCTCGGGGACTACTCCTCGATCACGGTCGGCGCCGCGACCTGGGACAACCTCATCCCCGTGCTGCTGGGCAACATCGTCGGCGGCGCGGTGCTGGTCGGTGCGTACTTCTGGTCGATCCACCGCCGCGGCGCCGAGGACCTCGCGAAGAGCTGAGACCCGCCCGGCGGCTCCCCCGCGATCTCAGGAGCCGCCGGTCGTGGCGTCGAGCGGCTCACAGTGACCGGGGTGATGACGAATTCCGCGTATAGAGTGGTGCGGAAATCATTGCGACCCGGCGCCACGGCGCCACGAGACCGAGGTGTGATGTCCTCCTCCCAGCAGCCCTTCCGCCTGGCCGTCATCGGCTCCGGCCCCGCCGGTGTGTACGCCGCAGAGACCCTGCTGCGCTCCGCCCCGGTCAAGAGCGGCGAGCTCGAGGTCAGCATCGACCTGTTCGACCGCTTCCCCGCCCCGTTCGGCCTGATCCGCTACGGCGTCGCCCCCGACCATCCGCGCATCAAGGGCATCATCACCGCCCTGCACCGGATCCTCGGCCGCGGTGACATCCGCTTCCTCGGCGACGTCGAGTTCGGCACCGACCTCACCGCCGAGGACCTCCGCACCCACTACGACGCGGTGATCTACGCGACCGGCGCGCTCAAGGACGCGGACCTCCAGGTCCCCGGCATCGAGCTCGAGGGCTCCCACGGCGCGGCCGACTTCGTGGCCTGGTACGACGGGAACCCCGACTACCCCCGCACCTGGGAGCTCGACGCGGAGTCCGTGGCCGTGATCGGCAACGGCAACGTCGCCCTCGACGTCGCCCGCGTGCTCTCCAAGAGCGCCGACGAGCTGCTGCGCACCGAGATCCCGGCGAACGTGCACGAGGGCCTGCAGGCCGCTCGCACGACGGACGTGCACGTCTTCGGCCGCCGCGGCCCCGCGCAGACGAAGTTCTCGCCGCTCGAGGCGCGCGAGCTCGCCCACCCCAAGGGCCTCCAGGTCGTGATGGATCCCCGCGATCTCGAGCAGATCACCGAGGCGCAGTGGGAGGCCATCAAGGCCGACAAGCGCACCGACCAGGTCGTGCAGACCTTCGTCGGCTGGCTCGAGGAGCAGCAGCGCCGCGAGGCCGCCGGCGAGGAGCCGACGGACCGCGAGGGCGGGCCGGTCCAGCGCCGTCTCCACATGCACTTCTGGCACCGCCCCGTCGAGGTGCTCGGCGAGGACGGCCAGGTCACCGGCATGCGCTTCGAGCGGACCCGCCTGGACGAGGCCGGCGAGCTCGTGGGCACCGGCGAGATGGTCGACTACGACCTCGGCGCCGTCTACCGGGCCGTCGGCTACCACGGCTCCGAGCTCCCGGGCGTGCCCTACGACGCCCGCCGCGGCGTCATCCTCAACCAGGCCGGCCGCGTCACCGAGGCCGATGGCTCCGTCCTCCCCGGCGCCTACACCAACGGCTGGATCAAGCGCGGCCCCGTCGGCCTGATCGGCGCGACGAAGTCCGACGCGATCGAGACCATCACCTGCCTGCTCGAGGACATCGAGGCCGGTCGCCTCTCCCCCGCCCCCGAGCGGGACGACGACGCGATCCTGCGCCTGCTCGAGGATCGGGGCGTGCAGTACACGACCTGGGACGGCTGGATGGCGCTGGACGAGCACGAGAAGAGCCTCGGCGCCGCCGCGGTGGACGCCGACGGCGAGCCCCGTGCCCGCATCAAGGTCGTCGAGCGCGAGGAGATGGTGCGCGTCTCCCGCGAGGGCGCGCCGCAGCACACGCACGCCTGAGCCGCGCACGAGCAGCAGGCACCCCGCCGCAGGGCCGGGGGCCGGACCGGAGCACCGGTCCCGGCCCCCGGCCCTTCTGCATCACCCGGCGCCGTCGCGTCCGAGGCTGTGAGACCCGGAACAGCACGGCCCGCGCACGGTGCACGGAGGCGCCCCGCCGCTATAGTGGAATGGCTGTTCCACAATCGAGAGGCGATCCCATGCTCACCGTCACCTACGACCGCTTCGGCGATCCCGCCGACGTCCTGCGCACCGCCGAGGTCGACGCCCCCGCCCCGGCCGCCGGCGAGGCGCTGCTGAGGATGTCGCTGAGCCCGATCCACCACCACGACCTGTGGACGATCCGCGGCTCCTACGGCGTCCGGCCCGCGCTGCCCTCGGGCGCCGGCAGCGAGGCCGTCGCGGTGGTGGAGGCACTCGGCGAGGGCGTCGAGGGCCTCGCCGTCGGCGACCGCGTCGCGGCGACCGGGATCACCGGAGCCTGGGCGGAGCTGTTCACCGCCCCCGCCTCCTCGCTGGTCCCGCTGCCCGCCGAGATGCCGGACGAGGCCGCCGCCCAGCTCGTGGCCATGCCCTTCAGCGCCGTCTCCCTGCTCGAGCACCTCGACCTCGCGCCCGGCGAGATGCTCGTGCAGAACGCTGCGACCGGGGCCGTCGGCCGCCTCGTCGCGCAGTTCGCACGGCTGCGCGGGATCCGCGTCATCAGTCTGGTGCGGCGCGGCAGCGGCATCGAGGAGCTCGCCGCACACGGCATCGGCGACGTCGTCCCCACCGACCGGGAGGACTGGCAGGAGCAGGCGCGCGCCCTGATCGGCGAGGCGCGCGTCGCGGCGGGGCTGGACTCCGTAGGCGGCGAGGCCGCGGGCCAGGTGCTCTCCCTGCTCGGGGACGGCGGTCGACTGGTGGTCTTCGGGGCGATGGGCGGCTCGACCATGGCGCTCCCCTCGGGTCCGATCATCTTCCGCGGCCTGAAGGTCGAGGGCTTCTGGGGCTCCCGGGTCTCGGCGGAGATGGCGCCGGAGGTGCGGCGCCGGCTCATCGGGGAGATCTTCTCCGGGCTGCTCTCCGGCGAGGTCACGCTGCCGGTCGCGGCCACCTTCCCGCTGGGCGAGGTCGTCGACGCCGTGGCGGCCACGCTGACCGACGGCCGACAGGGCAAGGTGCTGCTGCGCCCCTGAGAAGGATGCCGCAGGACGAGGAGCCCCGGCGGGAGCGATCCCGCCGGGGCTCTTCGCACCCGCCCGATGCCTTCAAGCAGGTCGCGGATCAATCAGTCATCGGTGACGGTGACGACCACCGGGATGTTGCCCCGGGTGGCGTTCGAGTACGGGCACACCTGGTGCGCGGCGTCGGCCAGCGCCTGGGCGGTGTCGTGGTCGAGCTCCGGGATGACCACCTCGAGCTCGACGGCGAGCGAGAAGCCGCCGGACTCCTCGGAGCCGATGGTGACGCGGGCGCCGACGCTCGAGCCGTCGATCGCGACCTTCTGCTGCCGGGCGACGGCCTGCAGGGCGGAGTGGAAGCAGGCGGAGTACCCGGCGGCGAAGAGCTGCTCGGGGTTGGCGCCGGCGCCAGTGCCGCCCATGGCGGTCGGGACGGCGAGGTCGAAGGCGAGATCCGACTCGGCGACATCGACGTGTCCGTCGCGGCCGCCGCCGGTGGCCAGGGCTTCGGTGGTGTAGAGGGGCTTCATGGGTGTGTGTGCTCCTGGTGCTGGATTGCGGTGAGGGCGGAGTCGAGCGCGGCGGTGGCCGCATCCCGGTCCACCCGGGTCATGACCAGCGCGCTGATCAGCAGCGCGACGCAGGTCTCGACGAGCTGCGCGCGCTCCTGCGGCGACTGGTCGGGGCGTCGGGCCTGCGCGCCGCGGGTGAAGGCGGCGAGCAGCTCGGCGCGATAGGCGCGCACGGCCTCGGCGATCCCGTCGTCCCGGGCGAGCCCGGAGCAGGCGGTGTTCACCAGCAGGCATCCGTCGGGGAGGGTGCGGCCGGACGGGTCCGCGAACAGCGCGCGGGCCGCGAGGAAGTAGCGCTCTAGAGCGTCGGGGGCGACCTCGGGCGCGCGCAGCGGGGCGAGCCCGGGGCGGACGACGCACTCGAGGTAGTCCTCGATCGCGGCGTCGAACAGACCGCGCTTGGAGCCGAAGGCGTGGTAGATGCTGCTGGCGTTCAGTCCGGTGGCCCGCTGGAGGCTCGCCATGGAGGCGCCCTCGTACCCTTCGCTCCAGAACACGTCGCGGGCGGAGCGCACGGCGTCCTCCCGCACGAAGGCGGACTGTCGTCCCATGAGCCCTCCTGCTCGCTGCCTGCTCGTCGTCGCTCCTCGCCCGGGCTGTCGGCACCGGGCACGCCCCACTATAGTGGAACGATCATTCCAAGAGACCTCGGAGGTCGCGATGCTCACCCTCGCCTCGATCCTGGCCCTCGCCGCAGCCGCTCTCCACGTGGTCATCTTCCGTCTGGAGTCCCTCGCATGGGGCGGGACGCAGGCGCAGAAGGTGTTCGGCGAGCAGAGTCCGCACGAGGTCGCCGCAACCCGCGAGCTGGCTTTCAACCAGGGCTTCTACAACCTGTTCCTCGCCGTGCTCGCGGCGCTCGGCGCGGTGCTCGTCCTCGTGGGCACGACGATCGTGGGGGCGACCCTGCTGCTGGCCGGGACCGGGTCGATGCTCGCCGCCGCGACCGTGCTGCTGCTGAGCTCCCCGGCGCACCGCGCCGCCGCCGTGAAGCAGGGCGCGCTCCCGCTGCTGGCCGTGCTCGCGACGGCGATCGGCCTGCTGCTCTGACCCTCCCCGTCCGCGGGGCGCCCGGGCGCCCGGGCGCCCTCAGCGGCGGATCGAGGCGAGGTGGTCGGCGATGCGGTCCACGGCGTCGGCGAGCACGTCGGCCTGCGGGAGGGTCACCAGGCGCAGGTGGTCGGGCTCGGGGTAGTTGAAGCCGGTGCCGTGGTTGACCAGCAGCTTCTTCGAGCGCAGCAGGTCGTAGGCGAACTGCTCGTCATCCTCGAGGCGGTACATCTCGCGGTCGATGCGCGGGAACATGTACAGCGCCCCCGAGGCTTTCACGACGCTCACGCCGTCGATCGCGCTGAGGCCCTCGTAGGCGACGTCCCGCTGCTCGCGCAGGCGGCCGCCGGGCAGCAGCAGCTCGTTCACGCTCTGGTAGCCGCCCAGCGCCGTGGCGACCACGTGCTGGGCGGGGACGTTCGGGCACAGGCGCATGTTCGAGAGCACGTCGAGGCCCTCGATGAAGCTGGCCGCATGCTCCTTCGGCCCGTACAGCGCCATCCAGCCGGCGCGGAAGCCCGCCACCCGGTACGCCTTGGACAGCCCGTTGAAGGTGATGGTCAGCAGGTCCGGGGCGAGCTTCGCGATGTGGGTGTGGACCGCGTCGTCGTAGAGGATCTTGTCGTAGATCTCGTCGGCCAGGATCATCAGCCCGTGCTTGCGGGCGACCTCGACGATCTCCCGCAGCACGTGCTCGGGATAGACAGCGCCGGTGGGGTTGTTGGGGTTGATGACCACGATCGCCTTGGTGCGCGGGGTGACCTTGTCGGCGATGTCGGAGACGTCGGGCCACCACTGCTGCTCCTCGTCGCAGCGGTAGTGGACGGCGCGGCCGCCCGCGAGCGCGATCGAGGCGGTCCACAGCGGGTAGTCCGGGGCGGGGACGAGCACCTCGTCGCCGTCGTCCACCAGGGCCTGGCAGGTCATCTGGATCAGCTCGGAGACGCCGTTGCCGAGGTAGATGTCGTCCAGCCCCATGCCGGGCATGCCCTTTGTCTGGTAGTACTGCGCGACCGCGCGACGGGCGGAGACGATGCCCTTGGAGTCCGAGTAGCCCTGCGCGGTGGGCAGGGTCCGGATCATGTCGACCAGGATCTCGTCGGGCGCCTCGAAGCCGAAGGGGGCGGGATTGCCGATGTTGAGCTTGAGGATCTTGTGGCCCTCGGCCTCCATGCGGGCGGCCTCTGCGGGGACCGGCCCGCGGATCTCGTAGCAGACGTCGCGCAGCTTGGAGGACTGGGTGAAGATCATGCGGGTCTCCTGGCCTTCTCTGGGGTGGGCGACAGGGTATCGCCGCAGGCGCGGCGACGCCGAGCCGTCTCGCACCGCCGCTCAGCCCAGGCGGATGCCGTTGCCCGGACCGACGGGGAGGTCCAGGCCCCAGAACACCAGCAGCACCGCGGTCCAGGCCGTGAGGAACACGAGCGTGAAGGGCAGCAGGCGCGCGACGAGGGAGCCCAGGCCGGCGCCGGGCTCGTAGCGGCGCACCATCCCCAGCAGCACGATGAGATACGGGCTCAGCGGCGTGATGATCTGGGTGGAGGAGTCGCCGATGCGGAAGGCGGCCTGCACGAAGGCGGGCTCCAGTCCGCTGAGGGCGAGCATCGGCACGAACACCACCGCCATCAGCCCCCACATCGAGGTGCCGGAGGTGATCAGCAGGTTCGTCAGCGCGCACAGCACCACGAAGCCGAGCACCACGGGGAGGCCGCCGAGGTCGGCGTGCTCCAGCAGCGCGGCGCCGTGCACCGCGAGATAGGTGCCGATCCCGCTCCAGGAGAACAGGGCCAGGAACTGGGCGAGGGCGAAGGCGACCACGAGGAAGCCGGTCATCGAGCGCAGGCCCTGGCCCATGAGGGCGGCGACATCGGCCCCGGAGCGGACCGTGCCGGCGATCGCGCCGTAGACGATGCCGGTGACGGAGAAGGCGACCACCAGGTAGAACACGATCGATCCCATGAAGGGCGAGTCGGGCAGCAGTCCCCCGCCCTCCTTCTGCCACGGCGAGCCGGGCACCGTCGCGAGCGCGGCGATCAGCACGACGACCGCGACCAGCGAGGCCGCCGCCCAGCGCAGCCCCCGCCGCTCCAGCGGGCTGATCGAGCCGTCGGCGCTCGCCTCGGAGCCCGCGGCGGCGCCGTCGTCCTCGGGGGCGAGGGTGCGGGGCACGCCGGCGCGCTCCAGCCGCGGCTCGAGCACCCGGTCGATCAGGAAGCCGCAGGCCACGACCAGCACGAGGGAGGAGGCGAGGTTGATCCAGTAGTTCGAGACCACGGTGACCGGGGCTGCGCCGAGCGAGGCGGGCAGCGACTCCATCACCGAGGCGGTGATGCCGGAGAAGTTCGCGTCGATCGGCGAGGGGATCATCGCGGTGGAGAAGGAGGCGCCGACGGCGGCGAAGCCCCCGATCATGCCGGCCAGCGGATGCCGGCCCGCGGCGGCGAAGACGAGGGCGGCCAGCGGCGGGATCACCACGAAGGAGGTGTCGGACATGAGGTTGCCGTTGACGCCGACGAGCGCGACCACGTACGGCAGCAGCCAGCGCGGGGCGGAGCCGAACAGGCGCCGGATCGCGGCGCTGAGCAGCCCGGACCCCTCGGCGATGCCGACGGCGAGCACGATCGGCAGCACGTTCACCAGCGGCGGGAAGCCGATGTAGTTCTCCCCCAGCGTGGTGGTGAACCAGGTCAGCCCCTCGCCGCTGAAGAAGGAGCGCACCGGCTGCGGCTGCTCCTCGCCGGGCACCTGCACCTCGGCGCCGGTGGCCGCGAGGAGCGTGGTGAGCAGGGCCGTGACCAGGAAGAGCCCCGCGAAGAGCACCAGCGGGTGCGGGAGCCGGTTGCCGGCCCGCTCGACGAGGTCGAGCGCGCGGTCCAGTCGTCGCGGCCCGGTGGTCGTGGTGGTGGAAGGCATCATGCTCCCGCGGAGATCGAGGACGGCGTCCGACGGTGCGGGCGGAGCGCGCGGGGGCGCGCACGACCCTCCACGATAGCCGGGTGCCGCCGACCTCTGCGGGGACGGCCAGCCCCGTCGGCCCGGGCGGAGGGAAAGCTCTCGACGGGCATTACTTTCATCGTTATAGTTAATCCGTCGCGCTGTCGCGCCGCCGCTCGGCGACCGTCCGCGACAGCCCTGAGAGCCGCAGACCGGAGGTCGCCGATGTCCCCGCAGCCCGCCGCACCCGACCGCGAGGTGACCGCCCCCCGCCCCGGGACCTCTCACCGCGTCCACCTCGCCGCGAGCGGGGTCTCCGTGCTGCTGGAAGTCACCGACGGGCGCGTCCCCGCGATCGCGCACTGGGGCCGTGGCCTCGGGACGCTCGGTCCCGAGGGCCTGGATGCGCTGTGCGAGGCGACGACCCCGCCGGTCCCGCAGAACCTCGTGGACGTCCCGGTGCGCGTCGGCCTCCTCCCCCAGGTCTCCGACGGCTGGCTCGGCCGCCCGGGCCTGGCCGGCTCTCGCCCGGACGGCTCCGGCTGGACCCCGCGCCTGATCACCCGCGGCCTGCGGATCGACGGGACGCCGCTGGCCGACGCCCACGCCGAGACCGGCGCAGCGCGCGTCGAGATCGACCTCGAGGACCCGGAGGAGGGCCTCGCGGTCCTGCTCGAGCTCGAGCTGCTGCCCACGGGCCTGCTGCGCCTGCGCGCCCGCCTGACGAACACCGGCACCGGCCCCTACCGCCTCGACGAGCTCACCCTCTCCCTCCCCGTCCCCGCCACGGCCGACGAGCTGCTGGACTTCGCGGGCCGCTGGACGAAGGAGCGCACCCCGCAGCGCCGCGCCTTCACCGTCGGCACCCATCTGCGGGAGAACCGACGCGGCCGCACCGGGGCGGACTCCGCCCACCTGCTCCACGCCGGACGGCCCGGATTCGGCTTCCGCGAGGGCGAGGTGTGGGCGGTGCACACCGCCTTCTCCGGCAATCACCGCCACCACGCCGAGCGCACGAGCTCCGACCAGCGCCTGCTCGGCGGCGGCGAGCTGCTGCTGCCCGGAGAGGTCGCCCTCGAGCAGGGCGGGACGTACGAGAGCCCGTGGCTGTACGCCTCCTACGGCGACGGCCTCGACCAAGTCGCCGCCCGCTTCCACCGCCACCTCCGCTCGCGCCCCCATCACGTCGACGCCCGCCGCCCCGTCACCCTGAACGTGTGGGAGGCGGTCTACTTCGACCATGACCTGGAGCGGCTCACCGACCTCGCCGACCGCGCCGCCGCGCTCGGCGTCGAGCGCTTCGTCCTGGACGACGGGTGGTTCGGCTCCCGCCGGGACGACACCTCCGGCCTCGGCGACTGGGTCGTCTCTCCCGAGGCGTGGCCGGACGGGCTCGGCCCGCTGATCGACCACGTGCGGGCGCACGGCATGGAGTTCGGGATCTGGTTCGAGCCGGAGATGGTGAGCGAGGACTCCGACGTCGCCCGCGCGCATCCCGAGTGGATCATGGCCCCCTCGCCCGAGCGGATGCCGCTGCGCTCGCGGAACCAGCAGGTGCTGAACCTGTCGATCCCCGAGGCGTACGCGCACGTGCGCGACCAGATGCTCGCCCTGCTCGGCGCCCACGAGATCGGCTACATCAAGTGGGACCAGAACCGGGACCTGCTGGAGTCCGCGACCCGCGCCACGGGCCGGGCCGCCGTGCACGACCAGACCCGCGCCGCCTACCGCCTCATGGACGAGCTGCGCGCGGCCCACCCGGGCCTGGAGATCGAGGCCTGCGCCTCGGGCGGGGCGCGTGTGGACCTCGGCGTGCTCGAGCACACCGACCGGGTGTGGGTCTCGGACTGCATCGACCCGCTCGAGCGCCAGCAGATGCACCGCTGGACCTCGCAGCTGATCCCGCTGGAGCTCATGGGCAGCCACATCGCCTCCGGCCGCTCCCACACCACCGGGCGCCTGCACACCCTCGGCTTCCGCGCCCACTCGGCGCTGATGGGCCACCTCGGCATCGAGTGGGACCTCGCCGCCGCGAGCGAGGAGGAGCTCGCCGAGCTCACCGCCTGGATCACGCTCTACAAGGAGCGTCGCGAGCTGCTGTTCACGGGCGATCTCGTGCGCGCCGACCGCGGCGAGAGCCCCCTGTGGCTGCAGGGCGTGGTCTCCTCCGAGCGGGACGAGGCGCTGTTCGCGCTGAGCGCCGTCGGCCGCGCCGACACCGCCCAGCACCCGCGCCTGGTGCTGCCGGGCCTGGATCCCGCCGCCGCCTACCGGGTGCGCGCCCTGCTGCCCAGCGGCCCGCCCTCGCATCTCACGCCCCCGCCCTGGCTCGCCCGCGTGCTCGAGGCGGACGGGGCGGTGCTGCCCGGCGCGGCGCTGGCCGTCGCCGGCCTCGCCGCTCCCCTGCTCGACCCCGAGCAGGGCCTGCTGCTGTCCCTGACCCGCGAGAGCGCCGCCGGCGCATCCCGCTGACCCGACCCCCACCACCACGGAAGAAGGCACCCATGTCCACCGCGACGACGTCGACGCGGTCGGCCCCGACGAGGCGCCGCCGGAAGGACGACACGAAGCTCGCGCTGCTGTTCATCGCGCCCGCCTCGGTCGGCCTGCTGGTGTTCCTCGTCTGGCCGCTGCTGACCGGCCTGTACTACTCCTTCACGGAGTACACCACCCTCACCCCGCCCACCTGGGTCGGGCTCGAGAACTATCGCCGGCTCCTGGCCGACCCCGTCTTCTGGAACTCGCTGAAGGTGACGGTGCTGTACGTCCTCATCAACATCGGCGTGCAGACGGTCGTCGCGCTCGTCATCGCAGTGCTCATGCAGCGCCTGACCCAGTCCACCGTGCTGCGCTCGCTGGTGCTGGCGCCCTATCTGGTCTCGAACGTGGTCGCCGCGATCGTGTTCCTGTGGATCCTGGACACCCAGCTGGGCATCTTCAACATCCTCCTGCAGTGGATCGGCTTCGACCCGATCGCCTTCTGGGCGAGCGAGACCTGGGTGATCCCGACGGTCGCACTGGTGAACGTGTGGCGGCACATGGGCTACACGGCGCTGCTGCTCTTCGCGGGCCTGCAGTCGATCCCCGCCCACCTCTACGAGGCCGCACGCACCGAGGGCGCCGGGGAGATCGCGATGTTCCGCCGCATCACCCTGCCGCTGCTGCGCCCGATCCTGGCGCTGGTGCTGATCATGACGATCATCGGCTCCTTCCAGGTGTTCGACACCATCTCGGTCACCACCCAGGGCGGTCCCGCCGACGCCTCCAAGGTGCTGCAGATGTACATCTACGAGAACGCCTTCGCCCAGTACGAGTTCGGCTACGCCTCGGCGCTGTCCGTCGCGCTGCTGGTGATCCTCATGGTGATCACCTTCGCGCAGTACTGGATGAGCCGTGCCGGCCAGTCGGACCTGGACTGAGAGGACAGTGCGATGACCACGACCACGCAGCGGCCCGACAGCGCGCCGCGTACCGACGCCGACCGCCCCGCGCCCCGGCACCGCCGCAGCATCCCCTGGGGGAGGATCGCGGCCTGGGCCGTGATGGTGATCTTCCTGCTGATCACCCTGTTCCCCTTCTACTGGATGCTGCGCACGGCGCTGTCCAGCAACAACGCCCTGGCCACCGACCCGGGCAGCCTCCTGCCCGTGGGCCTGAACACGGGCGGCTTCGAGCGCGTCTTCGGCCTGCAGGACGTCGAGACCGCGATCTCGCAGGGCGGCTCCGGCGCCTCGATCACCTTCTGGCGCTACCTGCTGAACTCGGTGATCGTCGCGACCACGATCACCGTGGTCCAGACCTTCTCCTGCGCGATGGCCGCCTACGCCTTCTCGCGCCTGCGCTGGCGCGGCCGGGACACCGTGTTCCTGATCTTCCTGGGCTCGCTGATGATCCCGCAGATCTTCACCCTGCTGCCCAACTTCATCCTGATCAAGAACCTGGGCCTGGTGGACACGCTGCTGGGGATCATGCTCCCCACCCTGTTCATCTCGAGCTTCGCGATCTTCTTCCTGCGCCAGTTCTTCAACAACATCTCGCGCGAGGTCGAGGAGGCCGCGCTGATCGACGGGGCGAGCAAGGCGAGGGTGTTCTTCACGCTCATCCTGCCGATCTCCTCGGCGCCGCTGGCGACGCTGGCGCTGCTGACCTACATGACGGCCTGGAACGAGTACTTCTGGTCGCTGATGGTCTCCTACACCGACCAGTCCCGCGTGCTCACCGTCGCGCTCGGCGTCTTCCGCGCCCAGGCCCCGGGCACGGGCCCGGACTGGTCCGGGCTGATGGCGGCGACCCTCGTCGCGGCCGCGCCCATGCTGATCCTCTTCGCCCTGTTCGCGAAGAAGATCGTGAACTCCATCGGCTTCAGCGGGATCAAGTGAGGTGCCCGAGATGACACAGAACCGCCTTCCCCTCCCGCCCTCCGACTCCCCCGCCGGCGCCCCTCCGCGAGGGCTGAGCCGTCGCCGGCTCCTCACGGGCACGGCGGCGCTCGCCGCAGGCGCCGCGGGCACCGTCGCGCTCAGCTCCTGCGGGACGAGCGCCGCCCCGCCCGGCGCCACCGAGATCGACTACTGGCTGTGGGACGCGAACCAGCTGCCCGCCTACTCCGCCGCGATCGATGCGTTCATGGCCCAGAACCCCGACGTCTTCGTGCGGATCACCCAGCTGGGCTGGGACGACTACTGGACGAAGCTCACCGCGGGCTTCGTCGCGGGTGCCGGCCCCGACGCCTTCGCCGACCACCTGGCGCGCTTCCCGGAGTTCGTCAGCCTCGGCGTGATCGCACCGCTGGACGATCTCGCACCGCTGGCCGACGTCACCGCCGACCGCTTCCAGAACGGCCTGCAGGAGCTGTGGACCGGCCAGGACGGGAAGCGCTACGGCGTCCCGAAGGACTACGACACCATCGCGGTGATGTACGACAAGGGGATGCTCGAGGAGGAGGGGCTGACCGAGGACGACCTCGCGAGCCTGGATTGGAACCCTGAGGACGGCGGCTCCTTCGAGCGCCTGCTCGCCCGGCTCACGATCGACGAGAACGGCGTGCGCGGCGACGAGGAGGGCTTCGACCCGACGCGGATCGCGCGCTACGGCATGGGCGCCGACGCCGGGATCGACTACACGGGGCAGACCTCCTGGTCGGCCTTCGCCTTCTCGACCGGCTGGACCTTCACCGACGCCGACACCTGGGGCACGACCTTCCACTACGACGACGACCGCTTCGCGGCGACGATGGACTGGTACTTCGGGCTCGTGGACAAGGGCTTCTTCCCGCCCTTCGGCATGTTCGGCGACTCCAGCCCCGTCCAGACCCAGGTGCAGTCCGGGAAGGCGGCGCTGGGCCTGGCCGGGTCGTGGATGATCTCGACCTGGGCGAACCTCGAGGGCGTCGACCTCGGGATCGCCCCGCTGCCGACCGGCCCGATCGGCACCCCGATGTCGATGTTCAACGGCCTGGGCGACTCGATCGCCGCCCAGTCGGAGAACAAGGAGGAGGCGGCGCGGCTGATCGCCTTCCTCGCCTCCGACGAGGCGCAGCGGATCATCGGCGAGCGCGCCCCGTTCTTCCCCGCGACCGATGTGGGCACGGAGACCGCGATCGCGGCCTTCGCGGAACGGGGCCTGGACGTCACCCCGTTCACGGACCGGGTCGCGGAGGGCGAGACGGGGCAGTACCCGCTGGTGGAGAACTCCGCCGCGATCATGTCGATCATGCAGCCGGCCTTCGACCAGTGCTGGATGCGGCGGATCGACGGCGCGGACTTCGCGGCCTACAACGAGCGGGTCAACGCGCTGTTCGAGTGACGGCTGCTTCCGCGTGACGTCCATGCCCGGGCTCCGACGCCCGGGAGCCGGGGCGTCGGCGGCGGGGTCGCTCAGACCTCGCCGCCGACGAACTCCTGGATCGCGATGACCGCGGCGCCGCGCGCCCACTGGTCGAAGTCCCCGCCGAGCTCTCGCAGGACGAGGTCCTGCTGCGCGGTGGGGAGCGAGGCGCGCAGGGTCCGCTCGAACTCCCCGTCGGCCGCGAGCACCAGGTCGATCGTCTCCCCGCCGAGCACGATCGCCTCGGGGTCGACGACGGCGACCACGGCGGCGGCGGCGCGCGCGAGGGTGCGGGCGAGGTCCGCACTGAGGGCGCGGGCGGCGGGGTCGCCGGCCGCGAGCCGGGCCCGCAGGCGCTCGACGCCCTCGCCCTCCCCCAGCACCCCGGCCTCCCGCGCCGCCTCGACCACCGCGGCGGTCCGCGCCGAGCGCCAGAAGGGCTCGGGGGCGCCGTCCTCCCGTGCGGCGACGGGCAGGCGGCCGGTGAGCCCGGCGAGATGGGAGCGGCCCTGCAGCAGCCGCCCCTCGACGACGGTGCCGATCGCGACGCCGACCCCGATCGTGAGGACCGCGAAGGTGCGATAGGCGCGGCCGATCCCGAACCAGTTCAGGCCGTGGATCATGGCGGCGATGTCGTTGTCGACGGTGACCGGCAGGGCGAGGCGCGCCTCGAGCCGGTCGGCGAGGTCGACGGGGTGCTTCCAGCCGAGGATCCAGGAGGAGTCCACACGGCGCCGGTCGGCGACGCGGCCGCCGATGCTGACGCCCACCCCGGCCACGTGCGGATGCGCGCCGGCGAGGGCGAGGACCGGGTCGACCACCGCCTCCGCGACCGCCTCGGCGGAGGTGTCCCCGAGCGGCATCACGAGCTCCTCGAGAGCGTTGCCGCGCGTGGTGGTGACCACGGCGTGGACCTCGTCGGCCGTGACCTTGACCCCGATGAACCGGGGGCCGTGGTTCTCCTCGATGTCCAGCGGCTGCTGGGGGCGACCCTTGGCGAGCGCCACGGTGTCCAGGGGGTGGAGGTGGCCGGCCTCGAGCAGATCGCGGGTCACGCGCGTGACCGTCGGCGCGGACAGGCCGAGGCGCTCGGTGAGATCGCGGCGGGAGCGGGGGCCGAAGCGCAGCAGGTCCCGGTACACGGCCCGGGCGCTGGTGCCGCCGAGGTCGGGCACCGCCGTGACGTGCCCCGCGACGTGCTCCGCGACCTCGCGCTGCTCCCCCTGCATCCCACGAGTCTAGCGGCGGGAGCAGGTCGCACACTCCCGGCCCGATCTGCGATGCTTTCGTCGACAGCAGCGCCCGGCCGCCGCAGGAGGCGGCCGGCTCCATGACGCCCGAGGGGGAACACCGATGAGCGAGTCCGCGAGCGCCGGCACCGACCGTCCCGAGGTCACGATCTACACCGCCTACGAGATCGACTTCATGCTCGGCCTGCGCGACACCGAGAACGCGCGGATCACGCGCGAGCAGATCGGGCTGCGCAGCGCCCCGGAGCAGGCGCGTGAGTTCGTCACCGCCGCGGTCACCTCGGGGCTGCGCGCCCGCGGGAAGGTGGAGCGGTCCGCGGACGGCCAGTGGCTGCTGGGCGAGGAGGGTCAGGTCATCGCCGGCGCCCTGACGTCGGCGGACCGCTGGCTCGGGATCGCGCTGGCCGAGGGCGAGGCGATGCGGATGGCCTTCATCATCAAGGCGAACGACGCGATCCTCATGCTCACCCAGGACGAGCTGGACTCCTTCGTGGTCTCGGCGCTGCCCGACGCCGCGCACGTGCCCGCCTCGGTCTCCGACATCGTCCTGGCCTTCCTCGAGGACGGCGCCGAGCGCACCGTCTCGCTGCGCCGCACCGAGATCTCCTCCCCCGCCGATCCGGTGCCGCTGATGGTGCACGTCGAGGCCGACGGCTCCTGGCGCCTCGGCCACCTGCCGCTGGACGATCAGGGCGTTCTGACGGTCTCAGAGGTCACGGCCGCGCAGCTGCCCGAGGTCGCGCGGGCGCTGTGGGAGGACGGCACGAGCGCGGCGCCCGCCGCCTGAACGCTGGCCACGACGTCGTCGGCGACGTCCGCCGGCCGGTCCCGGACCGGTCTCAGACCGGTCGCTGGGTCCCGTCCGCACGTCGGGCCCTGACCTCCCGCACCCGGGCACGCAGGTCCCGGTAGGCGCGGTGGATCCGCACGATCGCCCAGATCCCGAGGCCCAGCAGCACCAGCGCGAGCAGCGCGGCGAGGGCCGGGAACACGATCGCGAGCAGCCCCATCACGACCGCAGCGACATCCTCCCCGGTGGAGACCAGGACGTTCGAGACCGGCTCCGGGGAGACGTTGACCGCGGCCCGGGTCGTGGTCTTCGCAGCGTGGGAGCCGAAGGCCGCGGCCGCGCCGAGCACCGCCATCACGATCGCGGAGGTCGTGTCCGTCTCCCCGCCGAGCAGGAAGCCGATGGCGCCGCCCGCGATCGGCCGCACCACGGTGTGCAGCTGGTCCCAGAAGGAGTCGAGGAAGGCGATCTTGTCCGCCGCGAGGTCCACCAGCAGCAGGATCCCGGTGATCACCAGCAGGTCGGTGCGCTGCAGCACCTCGGGGACCTGCTCGAGGGAGAAGAGCCGACCGCTCAGGCCCAGCAGGAAGATCATGAAGTACGGCCTGATCCCGCTGACCCAGCCCGAGCCCAGGGTCATCATCAGAGCTTCCACGGCATCCCCCGTCGTGAGTCGCTGTCGTAACCGGCGCCCTGGCCTCTCAGCGCCGCCCGGGGCCCGCCTGTCGGCGCCGGTGCAGCTCCGTGCGCAGCGCGCGGATGTCCTGCCCGGAGGGCCGAGTGTAGGTCCGCACGGGACGGTCGAAGGCGGGCATCACGATCCTGGTGCCGTCCTCGAGGCGCAGCGCGGCGGTGAGCCAGTGCACGGGATGCACCACGCGGGACTCGATCGCCGCGATCCGCTCCCAGGCCACGTCGCGGTGCCGCACCGGGCCGACCACCCGCAGCCCGTCCGCGGAGATCTCGACCCGGGCTCGCGCCGTGCCCAGCGCCACGATCCCGAAGCGGACCCCCAGCAGCCCCAGCAGCAGCGCGAGCGCGCCCAGCGCCCCGACGACCACCAGCAGTCCGAGCCCCGGGGAGCGGCCGTCCGGCACTGTGCCCAGCAGCAGCACCGTGCCCAGCACGCTCACCAGTGCCGTGCCCAGCAGCGCGGCCGCGACGACGGCGCGCGCGGCGGTGTCCCGCGTGGCGTGCGCGGGCAGCAGCGCCCGCACCCGTCCCCGGTCGCGGCCCGTGCGGGACGGATCGAGCGCGGCGACCATCCGCTCGACGGTCGCGCTGCTGCGGGAGTAGTCGGGCAGTGCGATGCGCGGCCCGGTCTCGGGGCCGAGTCGACGGGGGATGGTCATGGCACCCAGCGTAGGGTGCGGGGCATGTCCTCGCACGACTCCTCCGCCCCTCGATTCCGCCGTCCCGCCTCGATGTATCCCTCGGTCGCCGCGTCGATCCCCGGGGAGCCGGATCCCGCGACCTCGATGGATCTCGCGCACGACTCGGCCCGGGCGCTGCTGGACGGCGTGTTCCACAGCTCCGACCCGGAGGTGGTGCGGCGGGTCGTCGCGCTCGCGGCCGACGACGGGCTGACGGAGCTGGCGGCGCTGTGGTCGGCCGCGCCCGCCTCGACCCTGCCCGGGGCGCTGTGGCGGCTGTACGTGCTGCACACCTGGGTGCAGCGCAGCGGCGACGAGGTCGCCCGACGCTACCGCGCCGGCTCCCGCACCGTCCCCGGGCTGCGCTATCTCACGGGCTTCGCGGAGCCGCCGGAGGTGACCCAGGTGCAGGAGACGATGGACGACATCCTGCGCGGCGCGTTCACCGGCGATCTCGGCCTCGCCCTGCGGCGCGCCGGGGCGGTCGCGACGCTGCTCGCCCACGGCACGGCGCACCTGGCGGACGAGGATCCCGGGGAGGAGCGGACCCGGCAGGCGGAACGGCTGCTGCGCACCGGCGAGGAGCTCACGGAGGCGGGCCGGCACGCGGAGGAGGGACGCCTCGACTGACGCCCCGAGACGCGGCCGCCACCCCGTCGGCCGGTGCCCGTCGGGCGCTGTGATCTGCACGGACTGAGGTCCTCGCCATACTCCCCGGGGCCGGTGCTTGCACCGTCTCGGGGCCCGTGCTCTACGATGGGCGGGCGCCGGGCCGCGGTTGCCCCGGGCTCCAACATCTGCCGCTTCGAGCGGCCTTCGCGCCGACAGGCGCATCCCGGTCCGGCGCCTCAGCATCACGAGCAGGAGCCCGCGTCCGACCGCACGGATCGCGAGGCGTTCAGGCGCCCACGGCGCGAGGAGGCGACGCGAGGTGGTGCAGTTCTTCTCCCGGCTGTTCCCCGCCCGCACGAAGCGCCCCCTCAGCGATCTGCTCTCCGAGCTCGCGGAGCTGCTCGTCCAGGCGGCCGACACCCATTCGAAGCTGCTGGGGAACGGCTATCGCGAGCGCACCCGCATCGCGCCGACGCTGCACGAGCAGTCCACGGTCGCCGAGGAGCTGTGCCGCCGCATCGCCCAGCGTCTCGCGCACTCGCTGATCACCCCCTACGAGGCGGAGCTGCTCTACGACTTCGCGCTCACGCTCGCCGACGTGGTCGACGCGATAGAGCACACCGGCGAGCTGCTGGTCGTCTCCCGGGTGGGGACGCTGCCTACCCCGCTGCTGGATGCGGCCAAGGGGATCGAGCGCGCCGCGGAGCTCACCGTCGCCGCGTCCTGGAAGCTCAACGACACCCAGGACCTCGGCGACTACTACGTCCAGATCCGCAAGCTCAAGCGTCAGGGCGATCGCCTGGTGCGGCAGGCCCTCGGCGCGCTGTACAAGCGCGGCGGCTCCACCCAGGAGCTGCTCCCCCTGCACGACGTCTCCGAGTCGATCCGCCACACGATCGCGCTGCAGGAGCGGGCGGCGCGGATCGCGGACCTGCTGCGGATCAAGGACGCCTGAGTGACGCCGCTGCTGCTCGCGCTGGTGGTGGCCCTGGCGCTGATCGTGGCCTACATGAACGGATTCCACGACGCCTCCAACGCGATCTCGACCACCATCACGACCCGTGCGCTGAAGGCCTCCGCGGCGCTGTGGGCGGCGGCGCTCCTCAACACCCTCGGCGCGCTGCTGGGGATGGCGCTGCTGGTGATGACCGTGCCGTGGGCTGTGCGCCTGCTGGGCCTCGGCCCGATCGTCGAGCAGCTCGCCGCGAGCCCCGACACGCTGGGCGCGGCGCTGCTGGTGCTCATGCTCGGCACCTTCCTCTGGGACCTGCTGACCTGGTGGATGGGGCTGCCGGCCTCGACCTGGCACGCCTTCTTCGGCACCTCCTTCGGCGTCTCCCTCGTGATCGGCACCTCGGCCGCCTGGGACCGCCTGGGGCTGGTGCTCGCGGTCTCCGTCGTGGGCCCGTTCATCTCGGCGACGGTCGCGTACCTGCTGATGCAGCTGATCCTGCGCCTGGCCCGGTCCGAGCTGCTCGGACCCGGCCACATCCGGTTCGCGCAGACCTTCTCGGCGAGCACGGTCGCGGCGGGTCACGGACTGAACGACGCCCGCCTCCCGCTCGCGGTGGTCGTGATCGCGCTGGGCAGCGCCGGGACACACCTGTCCGGGACCACGACCATGGTGCTCATGAGCACGGTCGCGGTCGCCGTCGGCGCCGGCACCCTGATGGGCGGGCACCGGATCATCCGCACCCTGGGCCGCCGGCTCACGGACCTCACCGCGGCGCAGGGCCTGGCGGCGGAGTCCTCCGCGGCGCTGACGATGTCGCTGGGCGTGTTCGGGCTCGAGTCCCCGGTCTCCACCAGCCAGGCGCTGGCCTCGAGCGTGGTCGGCGCCGGCGTCGCCCGGGGCCGTCGCGCCGTGCGCTGGTCGGTCGCGCGGGAGATCCTCCTGATCTGGCTGGTGACCCCGCTGGCCTGCGCGGTCGTCGGAGCCGCCCTGCTCGGGGTCGTGCTCGAGCTGCCCGGCCTCTGAGCGGAGGGCCCGCCCGGCCCGCGTGCAGGCGGGACCACTATCCTGGGCGGAGCCGAACCGAGAGGGAGCCGATGTCCGACGGTGAGTCCACCACGCCCGCCCCGAGGAAGCGTCCGAGCTTCGGTCTGCCGGGGCCGACGACGCCCGCCCCGGGCGCGGACCCGCAGCCGGGCGCCCCGGCCCACGACCCCTACGGCCAGGCCCCGCAGCAGGGGTACGGCCAGGCCTCGTACGGGACCTCCTTCGCCGACGGCCCGCAGACGGGACCACTGCCGCCGAGCGCCCTCGCCGCCTCGCACACCGGCGGCCCCTCGACCCCCGGTCCCGGGCGGTCCGGCCGGTCCGGGCGCCGGCGCGGCGTGCTGCCGCTCGTGATCGGCCTGGTGCTCCTGCTGGTCATCGCCCCGGCCGCGACGATCGTCGGGATCGTGTGGTCGCTCGGATCGCTCGTCGGCGATGCGTCCGAGGGGCCGACGCCGATGGAGGCGAGCTCGGCGACGCTCGAGCTGTCCGCCAACGAGATGGTCATCGTCTACGTGCCCGCGGCGGACGCCGCCACGGCCGAGTGCACCGCGGAGGGCTCCGACCCCGGGGCGGTCACCACGGTGCCGAGCTCGACCGCGACCACCTTCGGCAACGGCGAGGAGTTCGTGCAGGTGCTCGGGGTCGCCTCCCTCCAGGACACCACCGCCACGATCTCCTGCACGGGCACCGACGCTCCCGCCCATCTGGGCCCCTACAGCCTGTTCGGGATGATGGCCCCGCTGGTCATCGGTCCGATCATCGGCGTGGTCGCGGGCCTGGTGGGCCTGGTGCTGACGATCGTGGGGATCGTGCTGCTGGTCCGCTCCCGCCGCGCCTGAGGTCCTGCCGGCCCGCCCCCGTCTCACTCCCGGCGCTCCTGTGCTGAGGTGCCCTCGAAGGACCTAGAGTGGCGATCAGCCCCAGCTACCGAGGATGGAGTGGTGATCATGCACCCCCGTGCAGGCCAGAAGGCACAGCAGGAGGACCTCGTCGACGTCGACGCGCTCCTCGACTCCTACTACGACCTCCACCCGGATCCCGCGGATCCCGACCAGGCGGTCTCCTTCGGCACCTCCGGGCACCGCGGCTCCTCGCTGGACGTCGCGTTCAACGAGGACCACATCGCCGCGACCACGCAGGCGATCGCCGAGTACCGGGCGGCGCAGGGCATCCGCGGCCCGCTGTTCATCGGCCGGGACACCCACGCCCTCTCGCGCCCCGCCTTCGACACGGCGCTCGAGGTCCTCGCGGGCAACGACGTGGCGGCCCAGGTCGACGCGCTCGACGGCTACACCCCCACCCCGGCGGTCTCGCACGCGATCCTGGTCCACAACCGGGGCCGGGCGGCGAACGATCCCGGCCGGGCCGACGGCATCGTCGTCACCCCGAGCCACAACCCGCCGCGCGACGGCGGCTTCAAGTACAACCCGCCCCACGGCGGCCCCGCGGACACCGAGGCGACCTCGTGGATCGCCGACCGCGCGAACGAGCTGCTGCGCGACGGGCTCAAGGGCGTGCGCCGGCACGGACGGCAGAAGGCCCTGCAGGACGCGGCTCGCTACGACTACCTGCGCACCTATGTGCAGGACCTCCCGAGCGTCGTCGACATCGAGGCGATCCGCCGGGCGGGCGTGCGCATCGGCGCGGATCCGCTGGGCGGCGCGGCGGTGGACTACTGGGCCGAGATCGGCGAGATGCACGACCTCGACCTCACCGTCGTCAACCCCGCGGTCGACCCGCAGTGGTCCTTCATGACCCTGGACCGCGACGGCAAGATCCGCATGGACTGCTCGAGCCCGTGGGCGATGGCGTCGCTGCTGGAGAAGCGCGACGAGTACGACATCGCCACCGGCAACGACGCGGATGCGGACCGCCACGGGATCGTCACCCCGGACGGCGGCCTGATGAACCCCAACCACTACCTGGCCACGGCCATCACGTATCTGTTCGCGCACCGCCCGGACTGGCCGGCGGGCGCGAAGGTCGGCAAGACGGTGGTCTCCTCCAGCCTCATCGACCGCGTCGTGGCGGACCTCGGCCGGGAGCTGTTCGAGGTGCCGGTGGGCTTCAAGTGGTTCGTGCCGGGCCTGATCGACTCCTCGGTCGGCTTCGGCGGCGAGGAGAGCGCGGGCGCCTCGTTCCTGCGCCGCGACGGCTCGGTGTGGACCACCGACAAGGACGGCATCATCCTCGCGCTGCTGGCCTCGGAGATCCTCGCGGTGACCGGGCGCTCCCCCAGCACCCTGCACGCGGAGCTCGTGGAGAGGTTCGGCAGCAGCGCCTACTCCCGCACCGACGCCCCGGCGGACCGCGAGGCCAAGGCGAAGCTCAAGGCGCTCAGCCCCGCACAGGTGACCGCGACGGAGCTCGCGGGCGAGCCGATCGTCTCGGCGATCACGGAGGCCCCCTCCGGCGGTGCGATCGGCGGGCTGAAGGTGTCCACCGAGTCCGCCTGGTTCGCGGCGCGCCCCTCGGGCACCGAGGACATCTACAAGATCTACGCCGAGTCCTTCAAGGGCGAGGAGCACCTCGCCGAGGTGCAGCAGGCCGCGAAGGACCTCGTGGACGGGGCGCTCGCGGACTGAGCGCAGGGCGGACTGAGCGCAGAGGTGGACCCGACGGTCCGAGCGGCGCCGCGGGAGCGGCTGTCCGCTCCCCGGCCCTGGTGCGGTCGCCGCGAACGCACCGCTTCTGGCCGACCGTTCCTCCACACCCCGGTCCTCGGCCCCGTCCCCCACACCACCCTCCCCGATGCTGTCGACGGACGGCGCGACGCTCTCGCGCCATCCGTCGACGCGCACGGAGGCTTTCGAACACCCGGCGCTGACCTGCAGGTCCGTAACGTTTCAGCAACGACCGCAGCCTCCGCGCGGCAAAGGAATGGTAAAGCGCTCCCCAATTTGAGGCATGTCACCCGGCGGTGGCGCCTTCCACACGCCCCTTGCGCGGCCCAAAGAGCCCGTGAACCATGGGATGGGTAGGTAAAGGATCAGTAGGGTAGTGTGCTCCGTCGGACCCGCCGGTAAGCACACCGACCGCAGCGCTCGCGCGCGGAGAGAATGACGGAGAGGGGGCAGGACATGCGACTGCGGACACGCGTCTGCGCGGCCTCTGCCGCCCTCGCCCTGACCGCTCTCCCCTTCGCCACCACCAGCGCTCTCGCCGACGGGACCGGCGACGCCGCCGAGAGCACGGACGCCGTCCCCGCGGACGACGAGCCCGCGACGGCCACCGTGGACGGGACGATCACACCCGAGGCCACTACCCTCACCTCCCCCTCCGAGGACGTCGCCTCCCCCGAGCGCGATGAGCCCTCCGTGCAGGACGAGGACTCGAAGACCCCCGCCGAGGACGTCCCGGACGACGAGGCGGACGACCACTCGAGCGACGACCCCTCGAGCACCGACGAGGAGTCCGAGGCACCGCAGCAGCCGCCCGTGGATCCCGAGGTCGAGGACGCTGAGGTCGAGGAGCCCCAGGCATCGGAGAAGCCCGAGGCATCGGAGGACCCCACGGCCTCGAGCCCTCCCGCCTCCGCCACGGGGGGCGGAACGCCCACGACGACGAAGTCCGGGACGACGGACCCCGAGGCACCCACGAACACCGGTGACACGGGCGAAGATTCCACCGGAGGCGAGACCACCGATCCCGGTGACGACTCGGCCACCTGCGACGGCGGCGCCGGCGACGACACCGTGGGAGACTCCCCCGCAGAGGAGCCCGCTCGCACTGCGAAGGGCGCCCCGCTCCCCCGCCTGATCGCGCAGCAGAGCGCGACGCCCACGACCCCGCAGTCCCAGAAACCGGCCGCGAGCCCCGACGACGAGGGCGACGCTGCGGACTGCCCCTGCAACTGCCCCACCGAGACCGGGGACGACGGCTCGGACGACTCCACCGACGGCGAGGAGTCCGACGACGCGACGGAGACGACGACCGGCGAGGAGACCACGGACGAGGGCGATGACACCTCGACCGGCGGGGGCAGCGGCGAGACGGCCGACGACGAGAAGTCCACCCCCGCGCCGGACCAGGGCTCCACTCCGCCCGCGAGCCCCTCGGCCACCCCGGAGATGTCCGAGCCGTCGACGCCCGCGCAGCCGGCCCCCGAGCCCGAGCGACGCGCACAGCCGCTCCCCGCTCCCCCGCCGAGCGAGGACCCCGTGCCCACCACGGAGCCGGCCCCCGAGCCGACCCCGGAGACTCCCTCCGAGACCCCGGTCCAGGAGCCCGAGACTACCGCCGCGTCGAGCACCGCCGAGGAGACCGAGGTCGCCGGCGTGGGCACCGCGGAGCCCAGCACTCCGGCGCCGCAGGCCGCGCAGCCCACGTCCTCCGGGGACGGCGGGCCCGTGGTGCGCCTGTTCAACGCGATCTCCGACGACTCGAACACGGCCTTCGGCCAGATGCGCCAGGTCCTGATCGCCGCGCTCGCGATCGGCTTCCTCACCACCGCAGGCTTCGTCGGCGCGACCTGGCACTCGCGCCGCAGCAATCACCGCCGCTGACCCGTCGGCCCCGACGCCGAGCCGTCGTCCCGCCACCGTGCAGACGCTCGCGCCGGCGGGCGGGTCCACCGCTCAGCGCTGGGCGAGCAGCTCGCGCACGTGCTCCAGGATCCCCGGCACGGCGCGCTCCATGTCCTTCACGGTGCGGTCGAAGGCCGCCTGCCCCTCGTACCAGGGGTCCTCGACCACGAGCTCGGTCTCCGCGACCCCCTCCGCCCCCGGCTCGAAGGCGCGCCACATCGCGATCAGCGGCGGTGTCGCCCCCTCGGGGGCCTGATCGGCCATGCGCCGCATCGTCTGGGCGTGCTCGGGCGTCATCGCCAGCACGAGATCCCAGGCCATCAGCTCGGTGAGGTGGATTGTGCGGGCGGTGTGCTCGAAGGGACGCGGATAGCCGGCGCGCTCCAGCGAGAGCTCGATCCGGTCGTCCATCGGCATCCCCTCGACCTCCCAGGTGGTCCCGGCCGAGCCGACCTCGACCTCGGTGTCGAGGCCCTCGAGCTCGAGGGCGCGGCGCAGCACCACCGCAGCGGCCGGGGAGCGGCAGACGTTGCCGGTGCACACGGTGAGGAGTCGGAGCGGCTTCATCCCCCCATTGTGTCAACCTCCAGGCGCTGGGAGCGTGGAACCGCCGATCGCCGTACACTGTGAGGCGGAGTGCATGCGGTTCTCGGGTCAGCACGAGAGCATGATCGCCAGGGCATCACGCCCGTGACCACGCCACCACGGCTCAGGAGGACACCGATGGCCGAAATCATCCGCGCCCACGACGAGGACTGGTCGCTCGTGCGGGAGATCCGACTCCGTTCGCTCAGCACGGACCCCAGCGCCTTCGGGCAGAGCTGGGAGAAGGAGTCCACCTACGAGGACTCCGTCTGGGAGCAGCGCGTCTCGGACGCCGCCTGGTTCCTCGCGGTCGAAGGTGATCAGCCGGTCGCGGTCGTCGCCGTCCGCCAGGAGGACGACTCCCCCGCCAACGAGCGGGAGCTGCAGGCCATGTGGGTCACCCCGGGGTCGCGCCACTCCGGCATCGCCGGTCGCCTCGCGGAGGCCGTGTTCGAGTGGGCCCGCGAGGACGGTGCCGACACGGTCACCCTCTACGTCGGCCCCGAGAACACCGGCGCCCGCGCCCTCTACGAGAGCCTCGGCTTCTCCGACAGCGGCGAGCGCTGGCAGATCGTCGAGGACGATCCCGACGGCGCCTGGCTGAAGATGACCCGCGGCCTCTGAGGCCCGTGCGCATCCCCGCGCCCCTCTCCTCCGCCCGGTCCGCGCTGCGTCACGACGCCGCCGGGGCGGGGGCCGATCGTCCCCACTGGGCGGCGCGCGCGGAGGACGTGAAGAACCGCCTCCTCGGCAGCACGCTGCGCCGTCTGCGCTGGGACCTGCGCCTGCAGCCCTTCCACGGCTACGGCTCGGAGACGCAGGCACGGGTCCTGGCGAAGGTCCTCTACGCCTCCCCCCGCACCTCCGCGGACTTCCACGACCAGCCCGTCCACGACATGCGGACCGTCGCGGTGCGCGGCTGGCGGAACTTCACCAGCCAGGTCGCGCCGCACCGCACCGTCCACATCCGCCTCGGCGGCGAGGAGTTCACGGTGCGGGCGGACCGCTCCGGCATCGTCGACGCGACCCTCGAGGTGTCCCTGAGCCCCGGCGTGCACCAGGCGGTGCTGTGGACGGTCCCCGGCAACGAGGTCAGGGCCGACGTCACGATCGTCCCGCCCGAGGCGCGCGTGGGCATGGTCAGCGACATCGACGACACCGTCATGGTCACCTGGCTGCCCCGTCCCCTGCTGGCCTTCTGGAACGCCTTCGTGGTCCATCAGTCCTCCCGCCAGGTCGTCCCCGGGATGCCGATGCTGTACCAGCGCCTGGCGCGGGAGCACCCGCACATGCCGGTGTTCTACCTGTCCACGGGCGCGTGGAACGTGTTCCCCGTGCTCAAGCGCTTCCTCTACCGCAATGGCTATCCGGACGGGCCGCTGCTGCTGACGGACTGGGGCCCCACCCACACCGGCTTCTTCCGCTCCGGCCCCGAGCACAAGACGCGCTCGCTCGAGCGCCTCGCCGCCGCGTATCCGGACGTCCGCTGGATCCTCGTGGGCGACGACGGCCAGCACGACCCCTCGCTCTATGCAGCCTTCGCCGAACGGCACCCGGAGCTCGTCGAGTCGATCCTGATCCGCCAGCTCACCGAGCCCGAGCAGCTCCTCGCCCACGGCACCCTGCGCCCTCTGGTCGGCTCCAGCCCCGGTGGCCGGGGCCCGCTCGCCCTCGCCGCCCCGAACGGCCACGGCCTGCTCGCCGCCCTGCAGCGACATGGGAGGATGTCCCGATGATCTCTCTGCGACCCGCAGCCGACACGGACGTCCCCCGGGTCGTGGAGCTCGTCCAGGCCGCGTACCGCGGCCGGGGAGGCTGGACCACGGAGGCGCACCTCGTGGACGGCCACCGCACCGACGCCGCGGAGGTCCGCGCGATGCTCGCCGACCCCGCGGTGACGCTGCTGGTCGCGACCGGGGGCGGGAACGGCGCGGACGACCGAGGAACGGGCCTCGACTGCGCGAGCGCCGCCGAGCGCGTGCTCGGCTGCTGCTACACCCGCCGCGAGGCGCCCGACGAGCACGGAGCGGTCCGGGCCGAGCTCGGGCTGTTCGCGGTCGACCCCGCCGCACAGGGCGCGGGGCTCGGCGGCCGCCTCCTGGAGGCGCAGGCGGCCTCTCTCGCGGCCGACGGGGTGGACGTGCTGATGATCCAGGTGCTCCAGTCGCGCCCCGAGCTGCACAGCTGGTACGAGCGCCACGGCTTCGTGCGCACCGGCCAGGCCGTCCCCTTCCCGGGAGACCCCGCGAGGCTGAAGGTCGGCGGCCTGGGGATGGACGTCATGGAGCGTCCGCTGCACGCCGACGGACGGGCCGTCCGCCCCTCCGCCTGAGCCCGGCGCCGGCCGTTTCAGTCGGTGAGTGCGACTGTGGTG
>NZ_BCAK01000030.1:0-35269 GCF_001293905.1 Brachybacterium sp. SW0106-09 | reverse complement strand
CCCGGACGATCCGCCCACCGAGGTGATCCCGGTGACGGGCACGCCCACCCGGGCGCTGCCCGTGGTGCCGCCGTCGGCCGGGCCCGTCGGAGCGGCGGGCCCGTACGGCGCCGCGCCGCAGGACGCCTCGCCCTACGGCGCGGCCGCGTCGCCGCAGCGGACGGCCCCGCAGCAGCACTCGCAGCCGTACCCGCAGCCGGCGCCGACGCAGCGGCCCGCCCACGGCGGCGGGCAGACCGCGCCCCAGCAGCTCGCCCCGCAGCACGGGGTGCCTCCGCAGCAGCTCGCGCCCCAGCAGATGGCGCCCCACCCGATGGCACCGCAGCAGATGGCTCCGGGGCAGGGCATGTGGGCGGCGCCGCCGGCCCCGCCCCGTCGGCCGCTGCTGGTGTGGACCGGGCACCTGCTGATCGTCGCCCTCGCCGCGCTCGCCCCCTACATCTCGCTCGGCGTCCTGCTCCTGCTCGGCGCGCTCGCCCGCACCTGGGAGCGCAGCCACCGCTCCGTGACCGCGCAGCGGATGCGCGGCGCGACCGGCTCCGGACCGACCTGGGCGGCAGGGCTCGCCAGCCCCTTCCGCTTCCTGCTGGGACTGCTCGAGATCGCGCTGCAGGCACTGTTCCCGCTGGTCCTCGGCCTGCTCGTGGGCCTTGCCCTCGACGCCGCCTGGACGCTGCTGCAGGGCTCGCCGCTGCCCGACGGGGTCGCCTTCGCGACCGCCATGGCGATCACCCTGCTGATCACCTGGGTGGGGATCGGCAGCCGCACCACCCGCGACGGCGCCCACCGGATGCTCGACGCGGCCGCGCCCGACATGCTGTGGGGCGCGATCGTGCTGGTGCTGCTCCTGCTGCTGCTCGGCGCGGTGGTCTTCGCGCTCGTGGCCCGCGAGGGGATGGTGGACTACCTCCCCTTCCCGCAGGGGCCGCGGCTGGACGACATCGCGCTGTGGAGACGGTGACGACGGCACTCCTGCACAGGGGCGCGGGTGCTCACCGCGCGGGCGCGGGTGAGGTCGCTCATCCCGTCCGGCCCCGTCCAGGCGGCCACGGTTAAACTCTGCACGACCCACCACCGACCGCTGCCCCAGCCCGGGGCGAGGAGATCACATGGCCGCGTCCGGTCCGTCCCATTCGGCGCAGGAGCGCCGCGAAGCACAGCGCGAGGCCCTGCGCACGCAGCGCCAGGCAGAGCTCAAGCGTCAGCGCACCGTCCGCACCATCGTGATCGCGGCGGTCACCGTCGTCGCGCTCGTGCTGGTCGCCGCCGCCGGTCTGTTCATCTACCGCCAGGCGCAGCCGGCAGGTCCCGTCGCGACCCCCGAGGGCGTCGCCGAGGACCAGCCCTATCTCCCGATCGGCGCCCCCGAGGACTCGGGCAAGCCGGTGCTCGAGATCCACCTCGACTTCATGTGCCCCGTCTGCGGCCAGTTCGAGGAGCTCAACGGCGCGGACCTCCAGCAGATCGTCGAGAACGAGGAGGCGACCGTGCACCTCGTGCCGCGCCGCTTCCTGGACACCCAGTCCACCACCGGCGACTACTCCTCCCGCGCCGCGAACGCTCTCGCCTGCGTGTGGGAGGACGACCCCGACAACGCCATCGGCTTCCAGCAGCTCATGTTCGCCAACCAGCCCGCCGAGGGCAGCGCGGGCCTGACCGACGAGCAGATCTGGGGCTACGCCCAGGAGGCCGGCGCCTCCGACGAGGTCCAGTCCTGCATGAGCTCGAAGACCTACCAGCCGTGGGTGCGCCAGGTCGTGGACCCCTACGGCGAGGAGACCGGCGGCGGCACCCCGTACGTCGAGATCGACGGCGAGACCTTCGGCTCAGACCAGTGGTCCCAGCCCGGCAAGATGCGCGAGGCCGTGCTCGCCGCGGGCGGCGAGTCCGCCTCCGACGGCGGCGAAGGCTGAGCCGCAGGCCACCCCGGGGCCCACGGGCCTCTACACTCTCAGGGGACCGGCCGCGCCGCGGTCGGTCCCCTCTCGCTGGAGTGGCGCAACGGTAGCGCACCTGTCTTGTAAACAGGTGGTTGCGGGTTCGATTCCCGTCTCCAGCTCGAAGAAATAGCTCCTCACCTGGGAAATCATCGCTTTCGATGTCATCCCGGGAGGGGCTACTTTCTCACTCGGGGCTACTTTGGGGGCTACTTTGCTTCGCTGAACTTGCTCGAGCGGCTCGCCTTGCGGTGCTCCTCGAGCCTGGCTCCGACGGTGGTCGACGGCGTCTTAGTGTCGAAGTAGCCAAGTGTGGTGGCGGCGCGGCGGTGCCCAGCCTTCTGGGAGATCTCGCTCAACGGGACGCCCGCCTTGCTCGAGTCCGTGATCATCGTATGCCGCAGGGTGTGTGTGGTTGCCCATGGCACGTTCACGTCCTCGTGGTCGAAGACTGCGCGCATCTTCCGCGTAGCCCCGCGGATCTCCCAGAGCTTTCCCGCAGTGGAGGGAAAGACGGTGCCGACGGTGTTCGGCCGCTCGTGCCCGCCTTGGGACTCGTCCTCGGTGCGCCGGCGCCGGAGAAGGGCCGCCGTCTCCGGCGTGATGTAGATGGTCCGCACACTGCTGTCGGTCTTGGGCGGTGCGAGGAACACGCGGCGACCTTCGCGCACCACGGTGAACCTGATCTCGACGTGGGCGCGAGACCGTGGCCGTGGCCGTGTGGAGCGAGGCTGACGACATCGTGCGAATCTCCTCGTCCTCGCCCTCCCAGATCGCGAAGTTGCGGGAGCACGCCCGGTTCCATGTCGCCCGCGACATCTTCTCCTCGGCTCGACAGCTTGCGCGACTCACGGACTCGAGGAACTACCCCCCGCGAATGACGGGCCTGCTCGAGGCGTTCCGCAATGATGCCCGCGGCGGCGAGGTCGCCCGGACCGATGAGCATTACGCGGCGCTGGGCCTCCACTTCCTCCTCATCCGTGCCCTACGGCAGCCGAAATCCGACGGTGAGAAGCCAACGCTCTATGCGCAGCTCGGCAAGTGGCTGGGCAAGTCCCCGGCCGCGGCGCGGGTGTACGTGACCGATGCGGAGAAGCGCGGCCTGATCTCCGCGGCCGCGAAGGGGACGGGGGATCGCTCCCTAACGCGGAAGGCGCAGGAACTCCTCGATGAGATCCTCACGGGCTGGACGGGGGGCGATGATGTGTGAGTGCGACTTCCTCGCACCTGGGGACTGCGCGAAGCTCTTCTCTAGCGATTTCCCCGACCGTACTAGATAAGCGAATTATCGGAGGACAAAAGACGCCTTCTCAGCGCGCAACATATCGAATGGCCCTGCCCATTCGACGCTCATCGCGATGCATGCGTCAGGAATCTTGATCCTGTTCTTGCGCTGAGGCTCGGGCTTCTCCATCGTGACAACGGTCATCGAATGAGCGCGTGCGTACGCAACAAGCTGATAATCCGCAACGCGCAAGAATTCTGTTACCGCGGCACTGGTGAAATGGTGCGAAGTCGCCCACTGTGCCACCGCCGCCAGATGGGGCTGGCAAGAGGCGTCCAATGGAACGAAGAGGTCTGGGCGCGCAGCAGCCCATGCCGTCAGGTCATCCTTGCCGGCCGCGATCTCAGTTCCTACTTGTTTTATGGATCGCAAGAGCCCAGCCTCATAAGAATAATCCAGCCAGTCCCAGAAAGCCGGGACAAAATCTAGTCCATAGTGCGCGCGATTCGACTGAATGAAGATATTCGCGTCAAGCAGATAGGTCATGCTACCCCCAAGCGCTCGGCCAGGCCCTCAAAGGTCTTAGCCTTAGAGGTTCCGAGAAGACGGAATGCATCTCTGTACAAGGTTCGTCCTTCGTAAGTGTCAACTATGACCGCCCGCGTAAACTGCTGTCCGATCTGCAATGGGTGAGAGTTGTAGTAATCTCCGCCAGGAGATTTCCGTTTTCGATCCAATATCTCTTTAAGTCTGGTTTCTTCCTTGCGATAGTACGTAAGGTATGTATCCCAGTCGACCAGCCCGGCATCATGGACGCGCTTAATCACCACCAGCGAACTCGTCTTGTATAGCCGCACCAATCGAGTGACTTCCGGGCCGTTGAGAGCCCCCCTGTAATCGGCGCGAAGTTGGTCGCGGGGAATTAGAATCTCCGCTGCGACCATATTGGCCCAGCGCTCATTACTGAGCGGCTCGGACGACGTCATGTCTTCGTTCGAGAGTCCACTTTCGCCCAGCCAGACATGGGCAAGCTCGTGCAGCAGCGTGAACATTTGGGCAGATTTTGAGTCCGCACCGTTCACGAAGATCACGGCCGCGTACGGGTCCCCCAACGTAAATCCACGAAACTCACGAAGGCTTAAACTCCGATGGGTGTTATTTCCAACGATACTGCTCACCATGACCAGTATGCCGATTTCCTCAATGGCATCGATGAGGTAGCGAAGTGCCGTCTCCCAGTTACCGAAACGGCTTCGTCTGTCCATATCAAACTTGAGGGCCTCGCGTATATTGTCGGCGACGGCTACCGGAGAGTCGTCTAATGACGCCGACCCGTAGTACCGGAGAGGCTCCGCGCCCTGACTCCGGGCATATTCGCGATACCAGTCTTGACGCATCTGGGCCTCATATATGGTATCTAATAGATTGGCGCTTGGCTGCCGGATTCTCTCATCGCGTATCGTGCGGAAATCGGGAATAGGGATGTCTTCTCGCGGCGGCTCGGGGAGGAATAGGTAGCCGAACGGCACATGGGTGGCGTTGGCGAACTCTTCGAGCTGATTCATTGTCGGTTGCTTTTGCCCCGAGGCGTACGACTCGAAACGTGCATAACGCTTCGTTTCCGTGTTCATATCAGCGCGATCGAGTGCCCATCTAAGCATCGATGGGGCCACTTCCATCGTTACCATTACCGCTCCTTCGTGGCAGGCGCCGCAGCCCTGTGCAATCTACTCGGCGGCACGCCCTTGTGGCAGTGAAACTAGATCGGCCACTTCAGAGCGTCGTGGTGGAGTCTCCGTAGGATGCCACATGCAGGGGGGCTAGCGCTTCGCCGCCCGGCCGGAGGCTACTCAACTCAAAGCCTCGAGTGTCATGGGCCGGCAGGCACGGGGTACGGCCGCCCGTCGCGATGCAGAAGAGACCTCGGACTATGACGCCCGTTGCCGCAGGGATCACAGCTTGCGCTGTCGATCCTCTGGGAGGGAGACGGCTCGTCCTGTCCCGCGGCCCGCCACTGGGGCTTGCCGGAATGTCCTGAGCTGCCAAGGCGGTCCGAGTCAGCAGGCGGCGCAAGGGTGCTGCGTGCACACGGGGCCTTCAGCCGGCTCAGGGCTTCGCGGAGCGCCTCCATGGATGCCTCTCGGAGAAACGAATGGCCGTGCGCAACATTCGTCGCCACTGCCACCCATAGATGTCCGATTGGGCCCGTGACACGGTGACCTGCTTAAGTGTTTCCAACTTCCCGGAGACTATTATCAGCTCTTCGGCTGACACCGCACGTCCGGGAGCAAAAAAGTCAGTAGTGTTTAAGGCTAGCGCGAGGTCGTTGTACGCATCGATGATCTTATTGGCGCTCAACCCTGGGGTGACGACAGAAATTACGAACGTCGCATTCTCAAGCGCGCTTCCTTCGTCCACCCTTGATGACGTTTGAGTAGCGCCGTGCTGCCGGCGTTCCGAAATTTGCTCAGACAGACGCGTGATCAAACCAGCCAATACAATGTAGGCGTCAAAGAGTTCATCTTTGGATCGCTCAGTGAGAGTCCTCCGGGTAGCCAGTTTGGCTGTTAAGAAGGCTACTACCATGGCGCCAATGGTTGGGGCAAGCACTGCCCAGTATTCCGCTTCCACGCTTCCTCCTTGGGGCGTTCCTGTCGTTCGTATTCGCGAAGAGCCCAGTCGCGATCATTTGATGTTTCGCCAGGGTGATGTGGCTTCTGGTGGACCGTTGGCTTCGGCGCATACCAAGATCGCCGGGACGCTTGCGTCCCGGTCGCTTGCTACAGGTGTCTCTCCAATCGTCCGGCGTCGGCATGTCTCGCCGCGATCCGGATAGTTAGCCCACGTATTGGCCGAGTTTGCGATCGGTCCGGCATCGTCGCGTGAGCTTCGAGACGCTTCTGCCGCTGCGCCTCCCTGGCCTGTTGCAGATTCATATTGCACCGGGAGGCCTGAGCGACACAGCGAAATCATCCGGCCACGCCCCGCCTTGTGCAACCCGCCGCCCATCGAGTCTATGCAAAGCGGCGTATCAGACCTGCCGCTGGCGCTATGACCAGTCCGCGCTGGCTACCTCCAGAGCGCCCGTGATGTTGTGAGCGACTGAGGTGCGAGCGGTATGGCCGCGGTGGCGAGGGTGCCAGTAATCGCCTCCGCCTGCATGCTCTTCCCAGGCCGGAGCGGCCGCTCTGCCGTTCACATCGCTGGCGTAGCTGTCATCGCTCCCTTCTGGACAGCGGCGCTAGGTACCGCTCGGCGGGTATGAACACGTCACAGCATGGCAACCTCCCCTGTCTCGTCGGCCTGGACGGGGCTACTTTCAGGGCTACTTTGTCGCTGTCACCGAAGTTCCCGGGTGTGACTCGCTGTCGTAAAAGCCAGGTCGGAAGGAGTTTTGGGCTGATGCCGGACCCTACGGGACTGTTGGACCGAAAAACAGGTGGTTGCGGGTTCGATTCCCGTCTCCAGCTCGCTCCCCGGTCCCCTCGGGGCCGTGCGGCAGCCCCGCAGCGAGGAGCCCCTCGCCGGATCACTCCGGCGAGGGGCTCGTGCGTGCGGGGCGGGCCCGGTGGGTCAGAACGTCTCGTAGGACACCTTGTTCACCGTGAAGCCCTTGCCGGTCATGACGTTCCAGCAGGTCATCCCGTCGAAGCGGCTGGTGCACGCCACGTCGCCGCGCTTGGCGCTGCGGTCGTACTCGAGGGTGGGCGCGGAGTCGCTGAGGAAGGACGTGCCGCAGGCGCGCTCGGCGTCCTCGCCCGCGACGGTGATCGAGAACGGGCCGTTCTCGCAGTCCTCGAGCCCCGCCTCGGAGAAGTCCCGCTCCACGAGGGAGCAGGAGACGGAGTCCTCCTCGAGCTGGCAGCTGATGTTCCCGGTGGGGGAGCGCAGCTCGGACATCTCCTCGGCGCCCTCGGGGGCGGGGGAGACGGGATCCTCGGTGGTCTCCTCGGTCGTCTCCTCGGTGGTCTCCTCCGGAGCGGCCTCGGCGCTGGTCGTCGAGCTGTCGCGCTGGTACTGCCCCTCGTCGGGGGCGAACAGGGCGCGGGCGCCCAGTCCGATCACGAGCAGCAGGATCAGGGCGAGCACGAGGCAGCCGCCGCAGGCGATCAGGGCCCGCTTCCGGCTGCCGTCGTCGGAATCGTCCTCGTCCTGGGGCGGTCGGCCGACGGGTGGCGGGGCCGAGGCGGGGCCCTGCGACGCCGGACCCGGGGACACCGGGGCCTGCTCCCCGTAGGGGTACTGCTGCTGTCCGGAGGGGCCCTGAGCGGCGGTCGGATGCTGCGCGGCGGAGGCGGCGGCGCCCGTGGCGGCGGCGGACGCGGCGACGGCCGGCATCTGCCGGGTCGACGGACCGGCCTGCGGGGCGGGCGAGGCCTGCGATGCCGGAGAGGCCTGAGCGGACGGGGACGTCTGCGCGGCCGGGGCGGCGCCGAGCGGGACCACGGAGGCCTTCGGCGACAGCCGCACCGAGGAGGTGCCCTCGGTCGGGCTCTGCGCGGAGGGCGACGGCTGCGCGTCAGGCGCCGGCCCGCCCACGGGGGCCTGCTGCGCGGGCGGGGCCGGGGGCGGCGTCGTGCCGGGGCGCTCGTCGGCGGAGGCGTCGGCTCCCGCACCCGCGGCGCCGGCCGCGGCGGCGCCGGTCGCTCCGGCGGCGGTCCCCCAGACGAGCGCCTCGGGGACCTCGTCCCAGGCGGAGGCGCTGTCGTCGGGATCGGCCTGCGGTGCCGACGCGGGCCGCTCCTCGGGAGCCTGCGACTCCTGCGCGGCGGTCCACGCCGACTCCTCGGGCGCCCGATCCTCGTCGGGGACCACCTGGTGCAGCTGGGTGGGCTCGCCCTCGTCGAGGTCGTCGTCCTCGTCGGGCTGCAGGGTGCCGGCCTCGTAGGCCTGCTTCGCCCACTGGTTCGTGGCCAGGATCCACTGGCGCGCGACCTCGGGGGCCGAGGGGTTCATGACGATCAGCCGATGCAGCTGGGGGTGCTTCTCGGTGAGCTCGAGGAGGCGTTCCGGACTCGTGCCCGGATCGGCCGCCTCCTCCGCCGTCGAACGGTGCTCTGCCACCGTGCTCTCCCTTCCTTACGGGGTCACGGCAGGGCGCTCGCGGCTCGCGGGGGCGGCCTGCCGATCCATGAGAATGGCACACCGGCGCGCTCCGAGGCACTGCGAGGCGGCCCCTCGCAGCGGTGACCCGCAGGTCATCGGGTCCTCGCGGCCCGCCCGTCGGGCCTCCCGGGATGCGGGATGACCTGCGTCGACCTCCTCGTCCCGAAGCCTCTCACCTCGCCCGCGGACGATGTGACGGGCGTCTCGTGCGCCGTGACGCAGTTGACGCCCCGTCGGCGCGGGCGGGTTCAGTCCGCGCCGATCACCGGCAGCGCGGTGGTGGTCGTCATCGGCTCGCCGTGGGCGTCCAGCGGACGCACCTTCAGCCAGTAGACGCCGTGCCCGCCGAGGGTGAGGGTGAGGGTGCCGGCCTCGTCCACCGCCGGGAACTCGTGCCCGCCGAAGAGGTCCCGGACGGTGCGCCGGTCCATCCCGGTCATCTCGAGCCTCGCGGTGACCGGCTGGGAGGACAGGTTGAACACGCACAGCAGCGTCTCGGCGTGCCACTCCGCGTCCTCGCCGTGCTCGGCGCCGTCGTAGGTGCGGGTGAAGGCGAGCACCCGCTCGGAGTCCGCCGGGATGTTCCGGTACGCGCCGAGCCCGAAGGCATCGTGCTCCTTGCGCACCGCGAGCACCCACCGCACGAAGTGCAGCAGGGAGCCGGAGTGGGCCATGTGCGCCTCGACGTTGGTGGTCGAGTAGTGGTAGACGAGCGACTGGATCACCGGCAGGTAGAGCTTGCCCGGGTCGGTGTTCTCGCTGAACCCGGCGTTGCGGTCCGGGGTCCACTGCATCGGGGTGCGCACCGCGTCGCGGTCCTCGAGCCAGATGTTGTCGCCCATCGCGATCTCGTCCCCGTAGTAGAGGAACGGGGAGCCGGGCAGGGAGAGCAGCAGGGCGTGGATCAGCTCGAGCTCGGAGCGGGAGTTGTCCAGCAGCGGCGCCAGGCGCCGACGGATGCCGACGTTCGCGCGCATCCGCGTGTCGGGCGCGTACCAGCCGAGCATCGCCGAGCGGTCCTCGCCGGAGACCATCTCGAGGGTCAGCTCGTCGTGGTTGCGCAGGAAGGTGCCCCACTGGGCACCGGCGGGGATCTCGGGGGTGTCCTCGAGGATGTCGATGATGTGCCGGGCGCTGCCCTCGCGCAGCGCGTAGAACAGCCGCGGCATCACCGGGAAGTGGAAGCACATGTGGCACTCGGGCCGCTCAGGGGTGCCGAAGTACTCCACCACGTCGGCCGGCCACTGGTTCGCCTCGGCGATGATCACGCGGCCCGGCCAGCTCTCGTCCACGAACTCCCGCAGCTCGGCGAGGAACTCGTGGGTGGCCGGCAGGTTCTCCCCGTCGGTGCCCTCCTCCTCGAAGAGGTACGGGATCGCGTCGGCGCGGAACCCGTCGATGCCCTTGTCCAGCCAGAAGCGCACCACCTCGAACATCGCCTCGCGCACCGCGGGGTTCTCGAAGTTCAGGTCCGGCTGGTGGGAGAAGAAGCGGTGCCAGAAGAACTGCCGGCGCACCGGGTCGAAGGACCAGTTGCTCTCCTCGGTGTCCACGAAGATGATGCGCGCGTCCTGGTACTTCTCGTCCGTGTCGGACCAGACGTAGAAGTCCCCGTACGGGCCCTCGGGGTCGGAGCGGGACTCGAGGAACCAGGGGTGCTTGTCGGAGGTGTGGTTCATCGGCAGGTCGATGATCACGCGGATCCCGCGCCGGTGCGCTTCGGAGACCAGCCGCTCGAAGTCGGTGATCGAGCCGAACTCCGGCAGCACCTGCTCGTAGTCGGAGATGTCGTAGCCGCCGTCCCGCAGCGGGGAGGCGAAGAAGGGCGGCAGCCACAGGCAGTCGATGCCGAGCCACTGCAGGTAGTCCAGGCGCTCGATGAGCCCGGTGAAGTCCCCGGTCCCGTCGCCGTTGCCGTCGGCGAAGGCGCGCACCAGCACCTCGTAGAACACGGCCTTGCGGTACCAGTGCGGGTCGTAGTCGACCCCTGGGCCCTGCGGGGAGAACTGGGCGGGGTTCAGGGGCATCGGGACCTCCACGGCGGCTGGGACGGCGGACGCGATGCCCCCACAGTAGTGTCCGGCGCGGTCGTGCGAGGCCCTGGGAGGCCGACGGACCGGGCGGTCTCCTCCCGCCCCGTCGGGCGCGAGGCCGGGGGCCCGCCCCCGCGGCGGGACCGGCGCGCTCTCGGACCGGATCCGGTCCCAGCCCGGCCTCAGTCCCGGATCCGCCAGTCCACGGGTCCGGCTCCCTGCGCCTCGAGCAGCGCGTTCACCTGCGAGAAGGGACGGGAGCCGAAGAAGCCACGGGAGGCCGACAGCGGGCTCGGGTGCGGGCTCGCCACATGCGGAACCTCGCCCAGCAGCGGGATCAGCGACTGCGCGTCGCGGCCCCAGAGGATCGCCGCGAGCGGCCCGCCGCGTGCCACCAGGGCGCGGATGGCGTGCTCGGTGATCTCCTCCCAGCCGCGACGTCGGTGGGAGGCCGGGGCGCCGGGCGCGACGGTGAGGACCCGGTTCAGCAGCAGCACCCCCTGGTCCTGCCAGGAGGAGAGGTCGCCGTGCGCGGCGGGGACGATGCCGAGATCGCTCTCGAGCTCCTTGTAGATGTTGGTCAGGGAGCGGGGGAGCGGGCGCACGTGCCGCTCCACCGCGAAGGACAGACCGATCGGGTGACCCGGCGTGGGATACGGGTCCTGGCCGACGATCAGCACCCGCACCTCGGACATCGGCCGGGCGAAGGCGCGCAGCACCGCCTCGCCGGCGGGCAGGTAGCCGCGGCCCGCGCGGACCTCCTCACGCAGGAAGCCGCCGATCTCGTGGAGGCGGTTCTCGACGGGACGGAGGGCCTCGGCCCAGTCTGGGGCGATGATCTCGGTCAGGGGAGCAGCCATGGAGGCAGTCAACCATCCGCGCGCGGCGCCGTCGGGGCGCGTCGGCCCCTCCCGGCGAGGCATCCCTCACGACCTGCGCAGGGCGGCGGCGTGGCAGCCCGGGGGAGCGGTCGCAGGTGCGTAGCCTCGGTCCATGCCCTCCGCCTCCGACGAGCCCGCCCGCGCCGACGCGCGCCCCTCCGACGTCCCGTCGTCGGAGCGCATGTCGTCGGAGCGCACGGCGTCCGAGCGCGTGCCGTCCGAGGTCGCGCTGCCGGGGCCGCAGGGGGCGCTCACCGAGCGGGACCGGCGGATCCTCGCGCTCGAGGGGCGCACCTTCCGCTACGTCGGCGCGAAGGAGCGGGCGATCCGCGAGGAGATCGGCCTGTCGAAGGTCGCCTACTACGTGCGGCTGAACGCCCTGCTCGACGAGCCGGCGGCGCTGCGCGCGGCCCCCGCCGTCGTCAACCGGCTCCGCGCCCGGCGCACCTCCGAGGACGGCGGCGCCTCCCTCGGCGGCGACCATCGCGTGGCCTGAGCCATCCGTCTCCGGGGCGTGTGCTCCACCCCCGATCCGGGTCGACCATGTTAAATGGGTCCGTGGCTGATTCCCAGTATCCCTACCCGCCGGACCGATTCGACGACGAGGCGGACGCCGTCACCTTCCACGGCGCCCACCGCGCCGAGCTCCCCTTCTGGCGGGAGAACCTGCTGTACATCATCATCATCGGCGCGGCCGTGGTGCTGCTGGTGGTGCTGCTCTTCGTGATCGGTGGCATGGGCGGCGGCGACGACGGCGCCGAGGGCCCGGCCTCCGCGTCGGAGAGCGCCTCGAGCGAGGCCGCCCCCGAGGAGAGCCCCTCGGAGGAGCCCGCCCCGGAGCCCGACCTCTCCGTGCCCGTCCAGGTGATCAACGCCGGCAGCATCAACGGCCTCGCCGGCACCTGGCAGGAGGAGCTCCAGGGCGAGGGCTGGGAGGACGTCAGCGTCGCCACCGCCGACAGCCCCCAGCAGGAGCCCGTCGTGTTCTACCGCGACGAGGCAGATGCGGACACCGCCCAGGCACTCGCCGAGCAGGTCGGCGCCGGCGAGGCGCGGCAGAGCGACGAGTACGACTCGCCCCTGACCTTCATCGCGGTCACCGAGCCCGGTGGCGGCGGCGAGGGCGACGGCGACCAGGGTGATCAGGGCGGCGAGGGCTGACCCCTCCCCGCACGCCCCTGCGGCCCCGCGACGCGCCGCTCCTCCTGAGGGAGGGGCGGCGCGTCCGCGTGTGCGCGCCGGGCGGGGTGCCCGCCCGTCGGCTCCGTTCGGAGAGGGTGACCGCCGACGACGTCCGGGCCGGACGACGGGGCCGTGTCCGCTCCTCGCGGAGAGTTAGCACTCTCAGGGGCAGAGTGCTTATGATGATCTGGCACTCGGTGCACGGGAGTGACAGCCCTCGCGCACATCGCCTCCGCGCACCGGGACCTGAACATTCCGGCCCCGTGAGGGCGTCGGCGCCGTGGGACATGAACACGGAGTCGGCTCCCGTCCGTCGCGGGCACTGGGCCGGGTGGACATCACAGACACGGGAGAGATTCCACAATGGCCAAGCTCATCTCTTACGACGAGGAGGCCCGGCGCGGCCTCGAGCGGGGAATGAACCAGCTCGCCGACGCCGTCAAGGTCACCCTCGGCCCCAAGGGTCGCAACGTCGTGCTCGAGAAGTCCTGGGGCGCCCCCACCATCACCAACGACGGCGTGTCGATCGCCAAGGAGATCGAGCTCGACGATCCCTACGAGAAGATCGGCGCCGAGCTGGTGAAGGAGGTCGCCAAGAAGACCGACGACATCGCCGGCGACGGCACCACCACCGCCACCGTCCTCGCCCAGGCCCTGGTCAAGGAGGGCCTGCGCAACGTCGCCGCGGGCGCCAACCCGATCGCGCTCAAGCGCGGCATCGACCAGGCCGTGGCCGCGGTCTCCGAGACCCTGCTCAAGCAGGCCAAGGAGATCGAGACCAAGGAGCAGATCGCCTCCACCGCCGCCATCTCCGCGGCCGACCCGGCCATCGGCGAGCTCATCGCCGAGGCCCTCGACAAGGTCGGCAAGGAGGGCGTGATCACGGTCGAGGAGTCCAACACCATGGGCCTCGAGCTGGAGCTCACCGAGGGCATGCGCTTCGACAAGGGCTTCATCTCGCCGTACTTCGTCACCGACGCCGAGCGCCAGGAGACCGTGCTCGAGGATCCCTACATCCTCCTGCTCTCCTCCAAGGTGTCCTCCGTCAAGGACCTGCTGCCGCTGCTGGAGAAGGTCATCCAGGCCGGCAAGCCGCTGGCGATCATCGCCGAGGACGTCGAGGGCGAGGCCCTCGCGGTGCTCGTGGTGAACAAGCTCAAGGGCTCCTTCAAGTCCGTGGCCGTCAAGGCCCCCGGCTTCGGCGACCGCCGCAAGGCGATGCTGGAGGACATGGCCATCCTCACCGGTGGCCAGGTCATCGCCGAGGAGGTCGGCCTCAAGCTGGAGACCGCCGGTCTCGAGCAGCTCGGCCAGGCGCGCAAGATCGTCGTCACCAAGGACGAGACCACCATCGTCGAGGGCACCGGCGACGCCGACCGCATCGCCGGCCGCGTCTCCCAGATCCGCGCCGAGATCGAGAACTCCGACTCGGACTACGACCGCGAGAAGCTCCAGGAGCGCCTCGCGAAGCTGGCCGGCGGCGTCGCCGTCATCAAGGCCGGCGCCGCGACCGAGGTCGAGCTCAAGGAGCGCAAGCACCGCATCGAGGATGCCGTGCGCAACGCCAAGGCCGCCGTGGACGAGGGCGTCGTCGCCGGTGGCGGCGTCGCGCTGCTGCAGGCCGGTGCGGACACCTTCGGCAAGCTCGCCCTCGAGGGCGACGAGGCCACCGGTGGCAACATCGTCAAGGTCGCCATCGAGGCACCGCTCAAGCAGATCGCGGTCAACGCCGGTCTCGAGGGCGGCGTCGTGGCGGAGAAGGTCAAGAACCTTCCCGTCGGCCAGGGCCTGAACGCGGCCACCGGCGAGTACGAGGACCTGGTCTCGGCCGGGATCATCGACCCGGTCAAGGTGACCCGCTCCGCGCTGCAGAACGCGGCGTCCATCGCGGGCCTGTTCCTCACCACCGAGGCCGTCGTGGCCGACAAGCCGGAGCCCGAGGCCCCGGCCGCCGGCGGCGACATGGGCGGCATGGGGGGCATGGGCGGCATGATGTGATCTCCTGATCACCTGCCGCTCCACCCGAGCGCTCGACGAGCCCCGATCCTCTGACGAGGGTCGGGGCTCGTCGCTGTCCGTGGAGGCGGGAATGGGCAGTACTCCCCATGGTTGCGGCGGGCACCGGCGCCTATGGTCGGGTGCGGGGGAGACATCAACGTCACACGGAGGGGAACCATGTTCCACGGAGCAGACACCGGCCAGCTGCAGGACTTCGCGCAGCGGCTGGGAGAGAGCTCGGGACGCACGTCGGAGCTGCTCGACGAGGCGACCACCTGGAGGCTGAGCCGTTCGAAACCCGCAGGGCTGGAACTGGAGCGGTATCTCCTCATCGACGACGGCGACCCCGCCACCGTATGGGTGGCAACGTGTCCTGCTCTCGATGCCGTGGCAGGGAACGGGTGGAGCGCGTGAGCGACCCGGTGCCGCGACGAGGAGTCCTCGCCGCGGCGGGAACGGGCCTGCTGCTGTCGCTCCTCGGATGCGACGACGAAGCCGAGGACCCGGCGCCGTCGACGACGGTGCCGGACGGTATGCCGACCACGGCGGTCGGCGTCCTCGAGAGCGCGGACCTCGCCCCGCCGCCCGAGGAGACGTCGATACAGGGGACCGCCTTCGAGCGCATGGTGCTCGTCGACGACGCGGACCCGCGGACCGTCCGGGTACGTCTCAGCGAGGTCCGCTGATCGTCTCCACCGGAGCGCCGGAGGACGATTCCGCCCTGTGCACGAACGAGCGGCCGCGCAGCGCGTCACGTCCGTGCTCGTGGAGCTCTCCGTCCTCGTCTTCGCGCTGCTGGGCCTGGTCTGGGGCGGGATCCGCGGCATGTCGATCTCCTTCGACCAGGCGATCCCGGGCCTGCCGGTGACCGTGGGGCAGATGTATCTGGCCCTGCCGATCGCGGGCGTGCTCATCGCCCTGTCGCCCTCGAGGACCTCGTGCGCGCCGCGCGCGGCGACGACATGCTCGCCGGTGACGACGCCCCCTCGTGGAAGGGTCGGGCGGCGGGGTCCTCGCCGCCCGGGCCCTCCCTCACGGGCCTCGCCGTCGGGGTCTCGCAGTCCGGGTCCGCCGCCGGCCCGGTCGTCCTCGAGGGTCAGCCGGGGCACTGCCGGTCCGGGCGTGGTCGGCCGGTGGCGCAGGGCGTGCCACTACGGCATATATGCCGTAGTGGCACGCCCTGCGCCATGACCTGACCATGCCCGGGCCGCGAGAGGGCGGGGAAGGGCTGCGTGGGGGTGGGGCAGCGCCCCGAGGAGGTGGGGAACAGCCCCGAGGGGGTGGGATAGGGCCGCGAGGGGCGGGAGAGGAGCACGAGGAGGTGCGGCGGAGCCGGCGAGGACGCGCCGGCCGGTCCGCGGCCGGTCAGACGAGGAAGATCGGGATCGCACCCGGATGACGGGCGTGCACGATCGCGAGGAAGACGACCACGTCGAACAGCAGGTGCACGATCAGCACGTACAGCAGCGAGCCGGTGCGGGCGAACAGCCAGCCCTGCAGCAGCGCGAAGGGCGCGGTGAGCAGCGGCCCCCAGGCCTGGTAGCCGAGCTCCCACAGGAACGACACGAAGATCGTCGCCTGCAGCAGGTTCGCGGTCCACACCCCGAAGTGACGGCGCAGCAGCGCGAAGCAGGTGCAGATGAAGAACAGCTCGTCCCAGGTGCCCACGAAGTTCACGCCCGCGAAGAAGCGCGCCACCTCCCCGCCGTCGGCCAGGTGCGGCCAGTTGCGGTAGACGCCCGAGGTGATGAAGTAGAACGGAAGGATCAGCCAGCCCAGGAAGGGCACGGCCACGATGTAGCCCTTCTCGAGGCGGGTCCACGGCTCGCCCGTGCGCAGCGGGAACCGGATCGCGCGCCGGCGCAGCAGCAGACGGTCCACCGCCGCCGGCACCAGCACCGCCAGCAGCAGCACGGCGCCGATGGTGAGGAAGCGGTCCCAGTCCACCGAGGCGACGACCGAGGTGGTCGAGACGATGGCGATCCCGATCCCGATCAGCGCGAGGTCCTTCGCGAGCTCCCGGGAGACGAGCACCGCGCCGAGCAGGCTGAGGGCCAGCAGCAGGTGACCCCAGCCTGCCAGCTGCAGGGCGAACAGCAGGAACGCGGAGGCGGACACCCCGACCGCCGGCAACAGCGCTAGGCGTGAGGCGGAGGAGGGCTCCGCGGGGGCGGCGGCCGACGGCGTCGTCATGTCCTCAGCATGGCAGGAGCGGAACCGCGACGGGACACGCCCTGCCGCGTCGGGCCGCGCCCGTCGTGCGCGAGGATGGAGCGATGGCACCCACCGACGCGCAGCCGCCCGCCCTCTCGCTCCTCACCCAGAACATCCGGTACCACGACGAGAGCACCCTCCCCGGTCAGGCCGACCACTGGCCCGAGCGGGCCCCGGTGCTCGCCCGGCTCCTCGGCGAGGCCGACGCGGACGTCGTCGGCCTGCAGGAGGTGCTCGCCTCGCAGATCCCCGTGATCGACGAGACGCTCGCCGCCACCCACCTGCGCCTCGGCATCGGCCGTGAAGGAGGCGGACGCGGGGAGCACAACCTCCTGCTGCTGCGCCGGGACCGGTTCGAGGTGCTGGACTGGGACCAGCTGTGGCTCTCCGAGGAGCCCGACCGGATCGGGTCGACGGGCTGGGACGCGATGTGCCCGCGGATCGCGGTGTGGGCACGGGTTCGGGACCGGGAGAGCGGGGACGACTTGGTGGCCGCGGTGACGCACCTGGACCACGAGGGGCACGAGGCGAGGGCGACAGGCGCGGGACTGCTCGCCCAGCACCTGCGCGAGGCGGCCGACGGGGCGCCCGTGGTGCTGCTGGGCGACTTCAACGCCGCAGGCGGCGACAGCATCCCGTGGCGGGTGCTGCGCGACGCCGGCTTCGAGGACGCCCACGACGTCGCCTCCGCGCAGGTGGGGGAGGACATCGGCACCTTCCCCGACTACGGCACGCCGGAGACGGGCGGGATCCGGATCGATTGGATCCTCGTCCGTGACCTCGTCGTCGAGGAGTACGCGGCCCGGGTTCCGCTGCACGAGGGCCGCGCGGCGAGCGACCATGCGACGGTCACCGCGCGGGTGCAGCCGACGGGGCGCTGACGCGCCTCCCGTCCCGCCTCACATGTCGCGGGCCGAGGTGAGCAGCTGCGATCCGCCCGCGCACACGGCGGTGAGCTCGATCAGGTCGCCCGCGTCGGAGACGTCCGGTCCCTTCTCCTGGGCGAGCGCGGGCGACACGTCGACCCAGCCGCCCGGGCAGTCCTGGACCTCGCCCTCGAGGGTGGGGACGAGCGCGGCGAGCACTTCGTCCTCGGAGACCGGCTCCGGCGCGCCCGCCCCGCCGTGGTCGGAGGCGCCGGCCGCCGCCGTGTCGGAGACGAGCTCGTCGACCTGCGCGGGCTCCAGCTCGATCACCGCCTGCCACCAGTAGTCGTCCTGGGCCGGGAACGGCACCCTCTCGTACGGGTCGGTGAACCGGCCCTCGGCGATCGTCACCGCTCCCACGGTCTCGAGCACGGGGAAGTGCTCCTCGACGAGCTCGGGGGAGTGCAGGACGAGATCGGGCTGGTAGTACCGCTCGGACGCTTCGTCCCGCACCCAGTCGGGCTCGTCCCGGTCGGTGCCGCCGCCCAGCGGGCCGCAGCCGCCGAGCAGCGCCGCGGCGAGGAGCGCGCCGGTCAGCGCCCGGGCGGTCGCGCGCTGGGCGGTGCCTCGCGGCGAGGGTCGGCGTGCCCGCGCACTGCGGCCCGCCGGACCATGCGTCGGTCTCTCGTCGTCCATGGCTCCCCCTTCGTCCCCGGCGCCATATCTACCAGGTGCCGGGACCCGGGGCGGCAGGGCAGGGGCCGGGGAGCGGCGGTCTCAGAGCCCCCAGGCCTCGGCGAGCAGCTCGAGGCTCTTCAGCCGGTCCGCGGGGTCGTAGTGGTAGGCGGTGAGGATCAGCTCGTCGGCCTTCGTCGCGGCGACGATCTCCTCGAGCTGGGAGACGACGGTGGCGGGGGAGCCGACGGCCTTGATCGACAGGGTCTGGTCCACCTTCTGCAGGAGGTGCTCCGGGGCGACCTCGGTGATGTCCCGCGGGGGCTGGATCTTCTGCCGCTGCCCGGTGACGACGCCGAGGAACATCTGCTGCAGGGTCGTGAACTGGCGCTGCGCCTCCTCGTCGGTCTCGGCGACCACGAGGTTCACGCCCACCATCGTGTGGGGCTGCTCGATCTGCGCGGAGGTGGCGTCGGGGTCGAAGTGGGCGCGGTAGGTCTCCAGCGCATGCAGGTACTGGAAGGGCGCGAAGTGGGAGGCGACCGAGAAGGGCATGCCCAGCTGCGCCGCCAGGCGCGCACCGTTCGCCGTCGAGCCGAGGATCCACATCGGCACCTCGGTGCCGCGGGCGACCTCCGCGGTGATCGGCAGTCCACCGGAGGCGGGCACCTCACGGGACCAGTCCCGCATCTGCTCGACCGCGGCGATGAAGGCGCCGGGCTCGGCGGAGGTGCGGGCCAGCAGCTGGGCGGTGAGCTGGTCGGTGCCGGGCGCGCGGCCGAGGCCGAGATCGATCCGGTCGCCGTGGAACTGCACGAGGGTGCCGAACTGCTCGATCACCGCCAGCGGCGAGTGGTTCGGGAGCATGATCCCGCCGGAGCCGACGCGGATCCGCTTCGTCATCGAGGCGGCGCGGTCGATCAGCAGCGAGGTCGCCGAGGAGGCGAGGGAGTCGGTGTTGTGGTGCTCGGCGAACCAGTACCGCTCGTAGCCGAGACGGTCTGCGACCTGCGCGCCCTCCATCGAGGCGGCGATGGCGTCGCGGGTGCTCTGGCCGTCGGAGATGGAGACGAGATCGAGGATCGACAGGGGCACGTGAGGAGCGTTCATACTGCTCAGGCTATCGACGCGGGCGTGGGGCGGGGAGGGCGCAGGGTGAGAGGTTCTCGACCCCGTCGGCGGGAAGCTTCCGCACCCCGGATGCGTTCCCGGCGACATGAGGATCTCCCTGCTCGACCGCTCCCGCACGCGCGCCGGCCGCGACGAACAGGCCGCCCTCGCCGACAGCGTCCAGCGGGCAGTCGCCGCCGAGCAGCTCGGATACCGCCGCTTCTGGGTCGCCGAGCACCACACCGTGCCGGGCATCGCCAGCGGCGCCCCGGCCGTGCTGCTCGCCGCGATCGGGCAGCGCACCGCGCGGATCCGGCTCGGCTCCGGCGGGGTGATGCTGCCGAACCACCGCCCCCTCGTCGTCGCCGAGCAGTTCCTGATGCTCGAGGCGCTCACGCCGGGACGCATCGACCTCGGGCTCGGCCGCTCCCTCGGCTTCACCGCCCCGGTCCGCGAGGCAATGGGACGCACCGAGGCGAGCACGGAGGACTTCGCGGCCGAGGTGGGGCAGGTGCGCGACCTGCTCGAGGGCGCCGCGCCGCTCACCGCCCGGCCCGTCGCGACGGAGCCCCCGCCGATGCACCTGCTCGCCACCGGCGCCGGGCTCGGCATCGCCGCCCGGCTCGGCCTCGGCGTGGTGCTCGGCGGACCCGTCCTGCACGCCGACGACGTGGGCGAGCGCGTCGCCGCCTACCGCCGCGAGTTCCGCCCGCACCGCGGCAGCGTCCCGCACGTGATGGTCTCGATGGACCTGCTGGTGGCCGACACCGACGCCGAGGCCCGCGAGCTCGCGCTCCCCGAGGTGTGGGCGATGGTCCGCTCCCGGGAGACCGGCGCGTTCCCTCCACTGGAGGACCCGGCCCGCATTCGGGCACAGGGGCTCTCCTCGCGCGAGCGCGACCGGGTGGAGAGGGGGCTCGGTAAGGCGTGGGCGGGCAGCCCCGCGAGCCTGCGGCCTCGGGTGGAGCGGGTGCTCGAGGCGACCGGGGCCGACGAGCTCCTCGCCGCGGGCGCCACCTTCGACCGCGCCGCGCTCGCCGGCTCCGATGCACGGGTCATGCGGCTGCTGGGCTGAGGTGCGTCGGCCCCGACCGCCGACCCTGTCCGTCTCCGCCGCTCAGCCGACGTCGAGCCCGGTGCTCAGCGCGATGTTCCCGGCGATCATCGCCGCGAGCACCACGAGGCCGATGACCGGCACCGCGCGCAGTCGCAGCGGTTCGGCGCCCACCTCGCGCACCCAGCGGGAGAAGAGGTGCGCCATCGGCGCGAAGACGAAGGTGGCGGTGCCAGCCGCGAGGATCGCGATCTGCTCGCCCGCTCCCATCTCCGCCCCGCTGAGCACGAGATACAGCAGAGCCAGCAGCACCGAGGCGATCATCCCCCACAGCCAGGGGAACAGTGTCACGGCGTTGCGCCGCACGGGGTCCTCGCCCGCGAAGCGCGCCATGTGCGGGGCGAAGGCCCAGGCATTGGCGAACATGCCGCCGACGCCCACGCCCAGCAGCGCGAACTGCGCGACCACCGGCAGGCCCATCAGCTGCGCCGCCATGCCGGTGTCCCCGGCACCGAACGGAGTCAAGCACAGGTAGGTCACGCCCTCCTGCACGGACACGAAGGCGAACCAGACCCAGATCAGGTGGGCGAGGTCCCCGCGCTGCCGCAGCGGGGTCCACCGCTGCAGCAGGATGCCGGTGACGAGGCTGAACGCCGGCCCGGCGAGCAGGGCCACGACCTCCGCGGTGACGGTGAGATCGCCGTGGTGGAGGACGCCGAAGGGGTACAGGGTCCCGCCGTGTCCGAACACGAGGCCGGTGACGAGATGGACGAGCTCGTGCAGAAGGATCATCAGCGCGCTCGCGATCAGCGCGGCGACGAGGCTGTTGACGAGGAGCGAGCGGGCGGAGGGGAGGGGGATGGAATCTCTGTCGGCGAGAGCCATTCCCAGATCGTGGCACCTCGCGCGCGGCGCGGGGGCGATTCGCCCGATTCCATGACAGCTGTCATGACTCTGGCGCCCCGCCTCGACCCCTCGGAAAATACCTACTGAAGGTACATGTCGAAGGGAGAGGGCGCCATGGCGACCACGTTCACGAGCCGGGAGTTCAACCGCGACGTCTCGGCGGCGAAGCGCGCAGCCGAGAACGGACCGGTGACCATCACTGACCACGGTCGGCGCTCGCACGTGCTCCTGACGGCCGAGGAGTTCGATCGGCTGAGCGGCGCCCGCGAGCGCCTCGGGGATCGACTCTGGGCACGGGGAACGGAGGGCATCTACCTCGACCTGCCGCCGAGGCGCGTCGAGGTGCCTCGGGAGGACGACCTGTGAGATACCTGCTGGACACGAACGTCCTCAGCGACGCTCGTGCGCGACGGTCCCCGGCTCTGATGGCCTGGCTGCAGGAGCAGGTGATCGCCGACCTCCATCTGAGCGCCGTCACCCTGCTGGAGCTGGAGCGCGGAGTCCGCCGGAAGGAACGCGTCGATCCCGCAGGAGCCGGGCCGCTGCGACGATGGCTCGATGAGGACGTGCGGGCGTCCTTCGCCGGGCGGGTGCTGCCCGTCGACGACGAGGTCGCGGTCGCGGCGGCGGCTCTGCACGTCCCCGACCCGATGCCCGAGATGGACGTCCTGATCGCGGCGACAGCTCTCGTCCACGGGCTCACCCTCGTCACACGGAACATCAAGGACTTCGCCAGTGTGCCGGTCGCCCTCTTCGACCCGTGGACCGAGTGAGCGCCAGTCGATGCATGGCGGTCACCGCCGCCCGTGCAGCGCCTTCCGGAAGCACACGCTGATCTCGTCGGCCGGGTCGTAGGGCGCGAACACGTCGATCCGCTCCCAGCCCTCGCGCTCGTAGAGCGCGATCGCCTCGGGCTGGCGGTTGCCGGTCTGGAGGAACAGCTCGTCCGAGCCGCGGTCCCGGGCCGCGTCCTCGAGCCGGGCCAGGATCCGGCTCGCGAGGCCCAGCCTCCGATGGTCCGCGTCGACCACCAGGCGCTTGACCTCCCAGCGGTCCGGCAGGCGGCGCAGCGTCCCGGTCGCGGCGGGCTTCCCGTCCACGAGCGCGAGCACCACCACGGCCACGTCCTCGGCGCTCGGCGGGGCCGGGCGAGGGGAGCCCTGGCGCAGGGCCGCGTAGCGGGGCGAGAGCTCGACGTCCATCGACTCCCGCAGCGCTGCGCCGCGCGGGTCGTCCCAGTCGGTGTCGGCCCAGGTCAGGATCCGACCGCCCGGCAGGACGGCGAGGGAGGAGGCGGTGGTGGTCATGCGCTGGCCCCCACGTCCTGGCGGGCGGGGATCGAGGCGATGAGCCGGCGCGTGTACTCCTCGCGCGGGGCGGCGAAGACCTCTTCGACGATCCCGGACTCGACCACCTCGCCGCGGCGGAGCACGGTGAGGGTGTCGGCGAACTGCCGCACCACGCCGAGGTCGTGCGAGATGAACAGGTAGGTCAGGCCCAGGTCCCGCTGCAGCGTGGCGAGCACCTCGAGGATCGAGGCCTGCACCGTCACGTCCAGGGCGCTGGTCGGCTCGTCGAGCACGAGCACCTCGGGACGCAGCGCGAGGGCGCGGGCGATCGCGACCCGCTGCCGCTGCCCGCCCGAGAGCGCCCCCGGACGCCGGCTGCGCAGCGCTTCGGGCAGGCGCACCGCCTCGAGCGCCCATGCCGTCCGCTCCGCCCGGTCGGCGCGGTCGCCGACCTTGTAGTGCTCGAGCGGCTCGCGCACGATCCGCTCGACGGTGAAGCGCGGGTCCAGCGAGGTGAAGGGGTTCTGGTGGACGAGCTGCAGGTCGCGCCGCAGCGCACGCAGCCCGACGGGATCGGCGGGGTCGACGGGACGGCTGCCGACGGAGAGGGCGCCGGCATCCAGCGTCTCGAGCCCCAGCAGCGCCCGGGCCGCGGTGGACTTCCCCGAGCCGGACTCGCCGACCAGCGCGTGGGTGCGGCCGAGGGGGATCGCGAAGGAGACGTCCGCGAGGGCGCGCACCTCCCGGTCGCGGGTGCGGAAGGTGCGGGAGATGCGGCCTGCCTCGACGTGCGCGACGCCGGCCGGGTGGCGCCCGTCCCGCTCGGCGCGCAGCGGGGCGAAGCGGTCCGGGTTCAGCCCCGGCACGTCGGCCTGCAGCGCGCGGGTGTACTCCGCGCGGGGAGCGGTGAACACGTTCGCGGTGGGGCCGGCCTCCTGCACCTCGCCCTGCTGCAGCACCACCACCTCGTCGGCGCGGGAGGCGGCGAGGGCGAGGTCGTGGGTGATCAGCAGGATCCCGATCCCGAGCTCGGCCCGCAGCGTATCCAGCAGGTCGAGGATCTGCTTCTGGACCGTGACGTCGAGCGCGCTGGTGGGCTCGTCGGCGATCAGGAGCCGCGGGCCGGGCAGGATCGCGAGCGCGATCAGCACCCGCTGCAGCTGCCCGCCGGAGAGCTGATGGGGGAAGGAGTCGAGGATCCGACCCGGCTCCGGCAGGCCCACCCGCTCGAGCGCCGCGTGCACGAGCGCCTCGCGCTCCTCGCCGCGGCGGGCGCCGGGCACGAGCGCCGCCGCCTCGAGGGCCTGGGCCCGGATCGTGCGCACCGGGTTCAGGGAGGAGCCCGGGTCCTGCGGCACGAAGCCCAGCACCCTCCCGCGCAGCGGCAGGAACTCCCGCTCGCGCAGGCCCGTCACCTCGCGGCCCTCGATCCGGATCGACCCGTCCACGCGGGCGCGGCGGGTGCCGAGCAGGCGCAGCACGGCCCGCGCGATCGTGGACTTGCCCGAGCCGGACTCGCCGATCAGGGCGAGGGCACGGCCCGCGCCGACGGCGAAGGAGACCCCGTGGACCACCTCGGCGGGGCCGTAGGCGACGCGCAGGTCCTCGACCTGCAGCAGCGGCGGGGCAGGGGCGGCGGTGTCGGCGGCCGCTGCGGTGGCGTCGGGAGCCTCGGCGGTGGTCGATGCGGCAGTGGTGGATGCGGCAGTGGAGTTCATCGGTTCCTCCCGAGGTCGAGCCAGCTGGACAGGCGGCTCACGGACAGCACGACGACGGCGATGACGAGGCCCGGGGCGATCACGAGCCACGGGGCGTGCAGGAGGTGCTCGCGGCCGTCGGAGACGAGCAGGCCCCAGTCGGAGGCGGGCGGCGGATCGCCGTAGCCGAGGAAGGCGAGCCCGGCGATCACCAGGATCGCGATGCCGAACTGGAGCACCGCGAGCGAGAGCACGGGGCGCACCGCGTTCGGGAGCACATGGCGCAGCAGGACGTATCCGGCCGAGGCGCCGCTGAGGCGGGCCGCCTCGATGAACACGCTGGTGCGCCCCCGCAGCACCTCCGAGCGCATCAGCCGCGCGAACACCGCCACCGCCGAGACGCCGGTCGCGATCGCCGCGTTGCGGGTGTCGTAGCCGAGCGCGGTCACGATCACCACCGCGAGCAGGAAGCCCGGGATCGCCAGGAGCACCTCGACCACGCGGCCGATCACCGCGTCGACCCAGCCGCCCAGGTACCCGCCCAGCAGGCCCAGCAGCCCCCCGGCGAGCACGCCGATCGCGACCGCGATCAGCGCGCTGGTCATCGAGGAGGCGGAGCCGTGGATGATGCGGGTGAGCAGGTCCCGGCCCAGATGGTCGGTGCCCAGCCAGTACTCGGCGCCGGGCGCGGTGAACTTGTCGTCCGGCACGCCGACGGCAGGATCGTGCCCCGTGACCAGGCCCGGGACCAGCGACCACAGGAGCACGACGGCGAGCACGGCGAGGCTCGCCAGCACGCTCGCGGGCGGCAGACGACGGGAGAGGGAACGGGCCGGGGCCGTCGCGGCGGCGACGGGACCGCCGGCGACCGGGCCGGGGGCGGCATCCAGGACGCTCATCGCAGATCCTCCTTCCCGCGCAGGCGCGGGTCCAGCAGCGGGTAGAGCAGGTCGATCACGAGGTTCACCACCACGAACACCAGCGCGGAGAGCACCACGGCCGCGAGCAGCACCGGCACGTCCTGCGCGGCGACCGCCTTCTGCACCAGCGTGCCCACGCCGGAGCGGCCGAAGATCGCCTCGGTGATCAGGGAGCCGCCGAGCACCTCGCCGAGCACGAGCCCGATGATCGTCACCGTCGGCAGCAGGGAGGGGCGCAGCAGGTGCCGCACCACGACCTGTCCCGGGCGCAGGCCGCGCGCGAGGGCGACCTCGGCGTAGTCCTGACCGGCCGCCTCGTCCAGCGCCGTGATGAACACCTGCGCGATCTGCGCGGAGACCGGGATCGCGAGGGTCAGGGCGGCGGCGAGGGTGGAGCCGGGGCTGTGCGGCTCGACGAGGCTGAACAGCCCCAGCGACACCGCGAGCACCTGGATCAGCACCAGTCCGATCAGGAAGTTCGGGGTCGAGAGGAACACCGCGGGCAGGGCGCGCACCAGGGTGTTCGCGGGCCCCTCGGGCAGCAGCCGGGAGGCCAGGGCCAGCACCGCCGCGATCAGTACGGCGAGGACGAGCGCGGTCGCGGCCAGCGCCAGGGTCGAGGGGATCGCGGCGCCGAGCATCGCGGTGACCGGCTGCGCGGTCGACAGCGAGGTGCCCAGGTCGCCCGTCAGCGCATGGCCCAGCGAGACGACGAGCTGGACGGGCACGGGCCGGTCCAGGCCGTGGAAGGCGCGGATCTGCGCCTTCTCCGCCTCGCTGTACCCGGCCTGGGGGTCGTCCAGCTGCGCGGAGATCGGATCGCCCGGGATCGCGGCGAGGACCGCGAACACGAGCACGTAGGCGAGCACCACCACGATCAGCGCCTGCCCTGTGCGACGCAGCGCGAAGGACGCGTAGCGGCGGGCGGTGCGCGCGGCGGCCGACGGGGCCGCGAGGGTCCCCGTCGGCCCGCCCGGGGCGGTGGGGGTCAGGACGCTCATGAGGGCTCCTTGCGGGCGGCGTGGTAGGAGGGGATCGCGACCGCGTTGAAGGTGATACCGGTCAGCTCGGGGGACTGGACGTAGATGCGCTGCACGTTCTGCTCGAGCGGGATGAAGTACGCCTGCTCGAGCACGTGCCGGGAGAGCTCCTCGACCAGCGGGGCGCGCTCCTCGCGGGTCGCGGCGCCGGCGACCTCGTCCCGCAGCCGCACCAGCTCCGCATCGGAGGAGCCGGTCTGGAACCAGTCCTCGCCCTCGTCGGTGATCACCCCGGCGACCGTGCCGACGTCCACGAAGCTGCGCGTCACCTCGCCCACGCCCTGCTCGGGGTCGTTGGTGACCCGCTCGGTCCAGGTGGGGATGTCGAGCTTCTGGGTGCGCACCCGGATCCCGAGGCGGCCCAGGTGCTGGGAGATCAGCTCCGCCTCGGGCACCGAGCCGGTGAGGTAGGGGGTGGGGTAGATGGTGAAGCCCAGCTCGACCCCGTCCTTCTCCCGGAAGCCGTCCTCGTTCCGGCTGGTCCAACCCGCCTCGTCGAGGAGGCGCGCGGCGAGCCCGGGATCGTAGGAGAACAGCTCGGTGAGATCGGTGGTCTCCGGCACCCCGGCCTGCAGCCAGCTGGTCGCCGGCTGCCAGGCGTCGGTGAACACGGTGCGGAGGATCTCGGCGCGGTCGATGCCGCGGGTGACGGCCTGCCGCACGCGCACGTCATCGAAGGGCGCGACCTGCGTGCGCAGGCTGTAGCCGTGCACGAAGCCGAGATAGCGGGGCACCTCGATCACGAAGCCGGCCTCGGTGAAGGCATCCAGCACCTGCGGGTTCACGTTGTAGGAGAGGTCGGTCTGGCCGGCCCTGGCGGCGGAGGCGCGCAGGGTGTCGTCGGGCAGGACCGTGAAGGTGATCGCGGCGAGCTGCGCCGGCCCGCTCGCACCGAGCGCCTCGGGCGCCCAGTCGTAGTCCTCGCGCCGCACCAGGCGCACGCGCTGCCGCGGCTCCCAGCTCTCCAGCACGAAGGGTCCCGAGCCGATCTGGCTGGCCAGGTCGGCCTGCTCCTCGAGGGAGAGGGCGAGAGAGGAGGGGGCCATCAGCTGGCAGCCGTGATAGCCGAGGGTGGGCAGGAAGGACAGCGTCGGCGCGGTGAAGGTGACCCGCACGGTCAGCGGATCCAGCGCCTCGGCGCCCTCGTAGGTGCCGCCGGGGAACAGGCCCACCCGCGCCAGGCCCTCGTCGGGGCGGCCGACGGCCCAGGCCTCGAGGTTCGCGAGCACCGCCTCGGCGTCCAGCGGGGTGCCGTCGGAGAAGGTGACGCCGCCCCGCAGGTGCAGCACGTACTCGGTCGCCTCCTCGTTCTGCTCCCAGTGCGTCGCGATCCAGGGGGTGACGGCTCCCTCGGGATCGGTGTGGACGAGCTTGTCGGTCAGCTGCTGCCACACGTTCGCCTCGTAGCTGGAGATCGCGCTCTTGGAGGGGACCCAGCCGCCGTCGAGGTTCGAGATGAGGAAGGAGAGCTCCAGGTCGTCTCCCGCGCCGCCGCTGCCGCCCCCGTCGGCGAGGGCGCCGTCCAGGGCGCAGCCGGCCAGGGGCAGCGCGGCGAGGCCGAGCGCACCGGCGCCGAGGCCCTGGAGCAGACGGCGGCGGCTCGGCCCGTCGGGGCGTGCGGTGATCGCGCGCCCGTCGATCGCGGCCCCGTCCTCCGGCGGTCCGACGGGTCCCGGCGCGGGGCGGCGGGCGCTCATCGTCGGGCCTCGGGGGCGGTCAGGGCGGCGATCAGGCGCTCGGCGCCGTCGGTCAGCGCGGCCTCGTCGAGGTGGCTGATGCCCACGCGCAGGCGGCCTTGGTCCTCGTCGTCCCCGGTGAGGAAGAAGTACCGGCCCAGCGCCATGTCGGTGCCGAAGCGCTCCCGGGCCAGGCGCTGCGCCGCGGCGAGGTCGATCCCGTCGTCCAGCACCCGCGCCCACAGGAAGATCCCGCCGGTGCGCTGCTCGATGCGCACGCCGCCGGGCACACCGGTCTCGAGCAGGTGCGCGAGGAGGTCGGCGCGGAGGGCGTAGCGGGTGCGGGCGCGGTCCGCGATCGCCTCGAGGCCTCCGTCGAGCCCCTCGCGTCCCCCGGCGCCGACGACCCGCTCGACCACCGACTGCACCAGCACGGAGGAGTGCTGGTCCTGGTTGGCGCGCAGGCGGGTCACGGGGCCGACGAGCCAGCTCGGCAGCACCAGATAGCCCAGGCGCAGCCCGGGCCCGAGGATCTTCGAGAAGGTGCGCACGCGCACCACGAGCTCCGAGTCGGTCGGATAGTCCTCGGGCACCTGGACGCCGGGGAAGGCGAGGCCCGCGTAGGCGTTGTCGGAGACGATCACGAAGCCGTAGTGCTCGGCGAGGGCGGTCAGCCGCTCGCGCTGCAGAGCCGGGGTGATCAGGCCGGTCGGGTTGTGGAAGTCGGGCACCGTGTAGAGCAGCTTCGGCCGCGCCCCGGCCTCGAGCCGGTCCTCGAGGGCGTCCAGGTCCAGCCCCTCCCCGGTGAGCGGCAGGGGCAGCACCTCGACCTCGTGGTGCTGGAGGTCCCGGAAGATCAGCGGATAGGTCGGGTCCTCCACCACGATCCGGTCGCCGCGGTCCAGCAGCGCGTCGAACAGCAGGGAGAGACCGTGGAAGGCGCCGTTGGTGAGCAGCACCCGGGAGGCGTCCACGCCCTCACGGCGCGCGATCCACTCCCGCAGCGGCGCGATGCCCGCCGGGGTGCTGTACTGCAGCGCGCCGACGAGCGCGGCGGGATCGGAGGTGAGGTCCTCGGCCGCGCGGTGCAGCGCCTCCAGCGGGAGGTCCCCGGCACTCGGCGCACCGCCGAGGAGGGAGACGGCGCCGGGCAGGGGAGCGGCGACGGGGCCGAAGCCGCGGGCGAGGTCCTCGCGTGCGCCGAGTCGGGAGAGCAGCCCCGCGGAGAGGCTCTCAGGGGTCAGGGCGGCGGGGTCGAGGGCGGTCGTGCTCATCACAGGGCCTTCCCGGGGTTGAGGAGCTGATGGGGGTCGAAGGCGGTCTTCAGGCGGTGCTGGAGGTCGCGGGAGGCGGTGGAGAGCTCGAGGTCGAGCCAGCCGCGCTTCGCGGTGCCGATGCCGTGCTCCCCGCTGACGGTGCCGCCGAGCGCGAGCGCGGTGCGGACCAGCTCGTCGGCCGCCGCCAGCAGCGGGGCGGGCAGCTGGCCGGGCGCGTGGTCCTCGGAGCGGGGGAGGGCGAGGGAGGGGTGGAGGTTCCCGTCGCCGGCATGGGCGATCGCGGAGGTCTCCACGCCGTGGCGCCGGCCGATACCGGGCAGCGCCTCGAACATCTCGCCGAGGCGGGACTTCGGCACCGCGACGTCCTCGCCGAGGCGGTGCCCGCCCGCGCCGGAGCCGCGGCCGGAGCGGCGCAGCTCCCACAGGTGCTCCGCCTCGGCCTCGTCCTCGATCTCGCGCACGGTGCCGCCGGCCGCGGTGAGCGCGGCGGCGAGGTCCGCGAGCTGCTCGTCGATGCCGTAGCCGTCGAGCTCGATCAGCAGGATCGTGCTCTCGCCGCGGGCGAGCTCGGAGCCGGTGTTCGCGTCGATGTCGGCGAGGGTGGGGCCGTCCATCAGCTCGGTCGCGGCGGGCCGGACGGGGCTGCGGGAGATCGCGTTCACGCCCTCGGCCGCGGCGCCCGCCGAGTCGAAGCGCGCCAGGACGGTGCGTCGTGCGACGGGCAGCGGGCGGATCCGCACGGTCGCGGCCGTGATGACGGCGAGGGTGCCCTCGGAGCCGATCAGCAGCTGGGTGAGGTCGAGGCCGGTGACGCCCTTGATCGAGCGATGCCCGGTGCGCAGCAGCGTGCCGTCGGCGAGGACCGCCTCGAGGCCGAGCACGGACTCGCGAGTGACCCCGTACTTCGCGCAGTGCAGCCCGCCCGCGTTGGTCGCGATGTTCCCGCCGATCGTGGACAGCCGCGCGCTCGCGGGATCGGGGGCATAGAAGACGCCGTGCGGGGCGAGGGCGGCGGAGAGGTCGGCGGTGATCACCCCGGCCTCGACCACGGCGACCTCGTCGAGCAGGTCGATCTCGCGGATCCGGGTGAGCCGCTCCAGGCCCAGCACGATCGCGCCGGTGCTCGGGGCGGCGCCGCCGGAGAGGCCGGAGCCGGCGCCGCGCGGAACGACGGGGGTACCCGCCTCGTGGGCCAGGCGCAGCACCTCCTGCACTCCGGCGGTGTCCGCCGGCAGGACCAGGAGGAAGGTGGTGCCGTCCGGGGCCTGCACCGCCGTGTCGCCGGCGTAGCGCGGCGCGGGGTCCTCGATCACGGCCTCCTCCCCGAGCAGGGGGCGCAGGCGCGCGGCGAGCTCGGCGAGGCGCTCGGCGGGGCGGGCGTCGGTGAGGGGGCTGGCGAGGCTGGTCACGGGGCGGGACTCCAGGTGGGCCGGGCGGTGGTCGTGGCCCAGGGTGCGCCCTCGCGCGCCATAAGTGCAAGTGCTGACCGTCATAAGTCGTCACGGTGGGTGATCTGCGGCATCCCGAGGGGTGCTTCCGCCCTCTCCGCGCCGGACAGCTCTGCGTCGACCCCCTCCGTGCCCGTCCCCACCGCGTCCGCCCTCTCCGCACCCGGACGCGACGAGGCCCCGCCGATCACAGAGCGGCGAGGCCTCGTCGACAGGACCTCTCGAGGTCCTGGTCAGGGCCCGGGCGGGCGGAACCCGGCCTGTGCGTACTGCGCGCGCACGCGCTCGTTGTGTCCGGAGGTGGCCAGGCACCCCCAGACGATGCTCGTGATCCATGCGGCGATCCCGATCAGCGGCACCAGGGTGAACAGGACCGCCCCGAACCCGAGGGTGAGCACCGAGAGCACGCCGATCAGGATCGAGGCCAGCAGGATCGCGCCGAGCGTGATGCCGAGCAGGATCAGCGCCCCCGGCACGGTCGCGTAGAACATGCCGAGCACCCCGAAGAAGAAGGTCAGCACGAAGGCGACCCCCACGCTCTTCTCGGCGGGCATCACGACCACCGGCGGCGGTCCGTAGGCGCCCTGCGCCGGGACCCACGGCTGCACCGCGCCGTGCGGGACGGCCCTGTCCGTCGGCCCGCCGTGCGCGCCCCCTGGCGCGCCGGTCGCGAACGGGTCGTACTCCCGTCCCTGCGGTGCGAGGCCGCGCGGCGGCACCGTCGTCCCCTCGATCACGGGCCCGTGCCCGTCGTGCCCCGGATGCGTCATCGGAGTCCCCCTCGGTCGACTCCGCTCATCGTACGGGCGGGATCGGACACCTGTCCGGGGCCGACGAGGATGTGGACGGGGTCAGCCCTGCGCGTCCGCGTCGTCCCGGGGCGGGCGCAGCGCGGCCTCGTCCTCGCCGTGGATCGGGACGTGCGCCTCGGGGATGTCCTCGTAGCTCGCAGGATCGGAGATCGGCTCGAGATGGGTGAGCACGTGCAGGGTCGGCATGACGCCCATCAGCTCGTGCTCGAGTCCCTCGATGTAGTCGTGGCCGCGCTTGACCGTCCAGTCGTCGGGCACGAGCACGTGCACGTTCATGTACTTCTCCTGCCCCGCCTCGCGGGTCTGCAGGCCGTGGAAGGTGACGGTCCCGTCGGTGCGGCGGCGCAGGATCTCGGTGATCACCTCGTGCTCCTCGTCCGGCAGCGCCTTGTCCAGCAGGCCGGAGACGGACTCGGTGATCAGACCGATGCCGGTGACGATGATGTTCACGCCGACCGCGAAGGCGACGAGCGCATCCAGTCGCTCCCAGCCGGTCAGCACCACCAGCGCCACGCCCACCAGCACGCCCGCGCTCGTGACCACGTCGGTCATCAGGTGCTTGCCGTCGGCGCGAAGGGTGATCGAGTCGTGCTTCCTCCCCGCGCGCAGCAGCACGAGCGCCACGCCGCCGTTGACCAGCGAGGCGATCACGGAGATCGCGAGGCCCCAGCCGACGTTCTCGAGGGGCCGCGGGTTCAGGAAGCGCTCGACCGCGGTGACCAGGATGACGCCGGCGGCGGCGAAGATCATCACGCCCTCGACCGCGGCGGAGAAGTACTCCGCCTTCGCGCGGCCGTAGAGGAAGCGCTCGGTGGCCGGGCGGAACGCGACGCGCAGCGCGATCAGCGCGACGACCGCGGCGACGAGGTTGACCACCGACTCCGCCGCGTCGGAGAGCAGGCCGACGGAGCCGGTCGTCACCCAGGCGCCGGCCTTGAGGGTGATCGTGACGATCGCCGCGGCGATCGAGAGTCGGGCGAACTTCGTCAGGTCCACCTTCTGGCGGACGGGACGGGGAGAGGTCTCGGTGCTGCTCACGGATGGTCCTTGCGGGGAGGGTCGGGGGCGAGGGAGCCGTCGGGGGCGATGTGCTCGAAGATCTGCTCGACGAGCTGGACCACGTGCGGGTCCTCGACGGTGTAGTAGCTGTGGCGGCCCTCGCGGGTCGCCGAGACGATGCCGGTCAGGCGCAGCTTGCGCAGGTGCTGGCTGGTGGTGGGCAGGCTCAGGCCCACCCGCACCGCGAGCTCGCCCACGTCGTAGCGGCCCGTGCTCATCAGCTGCACGAGATGGAGGCGAGCGGGGCTGGCCAGCATCGAGAAGGTGTCCGCGGCCGCGGCGAGCTGCGGCTCGGTCGGCGCGCGGTCCTCCGGGGGCGTCGTCATGCCCGCCACCCTCCCTAACGTTTCGTCATTCGCGCAACTGACGAAATAGACGATGTGGCGCGCCCGACGGGGAGTGTGCCCTGAGCGGCGGCGGCGCGTCATACTGTGAGTCCCCCGTCACAGCGACGTCGACGAAGGAGACCGCCGCATGTTCAACCTCTCCGTGGTGCTCGAGGACAGCGCCCGCACCGCCCCCGACCGTCCCGCCCTGGTGCTGGGCGAGACCTCCCTGACCTACGCCGAGGTCGACGCCGCCGCCTGCCGCGTCGCGCATCTCCTGGTCGAACTCGGGGTCGAGCCGGGGGACCGGGTGGCGCTGAGCTGCCCCAACCTGCCGCAGTTCCCGATCGTCTACTTCGGGATCCTCAAGGCCGGCGCGGTGGTCGTCCCGCTGAACGTGCTGAACAAGCCCCGCGAGATCACCTACTACCTCGACGACACCGACGCCGCGGTCGCCTTCTGCTTCGAGGGCACCGAGGAGCTGCCCATCGGCCGCCACGTGGTCGAGGGCGCCGCGGCCGCGGCGCGTCCGCCGCAGATCGTGCTGATCACCGCGGACCCGTCGGCCGAGAGCCCCTACGAGGGGGTGCCCACCCTCGCCGGCGCCGTCGCCGAGCGGCCCGGGACCTTCCCCACCGTGCAGCGCGCCGAGACCGACACCGCCGTGGTCCTCTACACCTCGGGCACCACCGGGCGGCCCAAGGGCGCCGAGCTCAGCCACTCCAACCAGCTCATGAACGCCCTGACCTGCAACCGGCTGTTCGACTCGCGGCCGGGGGAGGACACCCACCTGGTCGTCCTGCCGCTGTTCCACACCTTCGGGGCGACGGTGAACATGAACGCCGGCTTCTCGATGGGGGCGACCCTCGTGCTGCTGCCCCGCTTCGAGCCGCAGCAGGCTCTCGAGCTGCTGCTGCGCCACCGCGTGAGCGTCTTCGCGGGCGTGCCCACCATGTGGTGGGCGCTGCTGCGCCTGCTCACCGGCGGCGCCGCGGCCGAGGGGCTCTCCGAGCACCTGCGCCTGGGCGTCTCGGGCGGCGCCCCGCTGCCGGTCGAGATCCTGCGCGGCGTGAAGGAGCATCTCGGGATCTCGATCATGGAGGGCTACGGGCTCTCCGAGACCTCCCCGGTCGCCTCCTTCTCCCGCCGCGAGCGCCCGCGCCCCGGATCGATCGGCCTGCCGGTGTGGGGCGTGGAGATGGACCTGATCGACCCCGCCGACCCCGACTGGGCCCGCGTGAGCGAGGTCGACGAGATCGGGGAGATCATCGTGCGCGGCCACAACGTCATGACCGGCTACCTGGGCCGCCCCGAGGAGACCGCCGCGGTGCTGCGGGACGGCTGGTTCCGCACCGGCGACCTCGGACGCCGCGATGCGGAGGGCTTCTACTGGGTCGTCGACCGCTCCAAGGACATGATCGTGCGCGGCGGCTACAACGTGTACCCGCGCGAGGTCGAGGAGGTGCTGCTGACCCACGAGCAGATCTCCCTCGCCGCCGTGGTGGGCGTCCCGCACGAGCGGCTGGGGGAGGAGGTGGTCGCGCACCTCATCCTCGTCGACGGTGCGACCGCCACCGCCGAGGAGCTGAAGGCCTGGGCGAAGGAGCAGATGGCGGACTACAAGTACCCGCGCGAGATCGTCCTCGCCGAGTCCCTGCCGATGACCTCCACCGGGAAGATCCTCAAGCGCGAGCTGCGCTGACGCCGCCGGCGTCGGATCAGGCGGCGTCGGATCAGGCGGCGTCGGATCGGGCGGCGTCGGATCGGGCGGCGTCGCGCCCGGCCCACATGAGCCCGCCCGCAGGGACCGGTGTCCTGGTCGCCGCGGGCGGGCTCGGGTCGTGCAGCGGAGGGCCTCAGTCCACGTAGCGGGTGGGCTCCTCGTCGACCGGGAGGCCGGCCTGCGCATAGGCGCGGAACCCGTCGACCAGATCGGTGGCCCGGTGGAAGCCGAGTTCGCGCAGGTCGCGGGCGGCGAGCGAGGAGTAGTACCCCTCGTTGCACAGCACGATCACGGGGTCGTCGTGGCCCGGCCCGCCGTCCATGCGGTGCGCGGAGGAGGGGTCCAGCCGCCACTCGAGCACGAGGCGCTCGACCACGGTCGCCCCGGGGACGTGCCCCTCGGGCTCGCGCGTCACGGCCGAGCGGATGTCGATCACGTGCGCCCCGGCCGCCTGCGCGGCGGCGAGGTCGGCGGGCTCGACACGGTCCACGCCCCGACGCGCGGCGGCGAGGACCTCGTCGATCCCGTGGCCGGCGGGCGCCTCGGCGCGCCGACGGCCGTGGGCGTCCGACGGCTCCGTCATCGGCGCCGCCCGGAGGAGAAGGCCGCGAGGCCGCCGCCGACGGCGTTCCCGCTGCCGGAGCCCTCGGAGCTGGTCGAGTAGGTGGTGGGGGCCGGACGGCCCTGACGGCGCCCGCCGCCGGAGCCCTGACCCTGACCGCCGCGGCGCCCGCCGCCCTGGCCGCCCGAACGTCCCTGGCCGCCCGAACGTCCCTGGCCGCCGGAGCGGCCGGAGCCGCCCTCGCCGCCGCGGC
>NZ_BCAK01000029.1:0-36537 GCF_001293905.1 Brachybacterium sp. SW0106-09 | reverse complement strand
GGCAGGGCGCGGAAGGCGCCGGCCGCCCCGGCGAGGTCCGTCGCCGTCGCGCTGGTGGTCGCGGCCTCCCAGCGCGCCGCCTGCGCGGCCAGCTCGGTCCCCCGCAGCCGACCGAGCAGGGCCGCGCACAGCGCGACGCCGGCCGCTCCCGCCGCCGCGAGACCCACCGCCCATGCCGCGACCTGTCCGTCCGACGGCGCGGCGCTCTGGGACCACATGCCGCGGGCGAGCTCCCGGACGGCCAGCAGCGGCGGCGCTGCCGCGATCGCCGCGCCGAGCCCGAGCAGGAGGAGCAGGAGGCGCCGGGGCGTCGACCGCAGCAGCTGTCCCGCGGACCAGGCGCCTCCCCACAGCAGCCCCACCCCGACCCCGGCGAGCGTCAGGAGCGCCGCCGTGCCCGGCCCCGTCCGGTCTGCCGCCATCAGCGTCGCCGCCACCAGCACGGCGGGCAGCGCGGCGGCGAGCAGCGGCAGTAGCATCGCCCGCGCGAAGGGGCGTCGCAGCACCCGGCCGCGTGGGAGCGGTCCACCGGCCAGGGTCGCGGTGAAGAAGGGCGGGAGCAGGGCGGGGCCCCGCACCGCGCCGAGGCCGACGAGGCCCGCGGCGACGGCGAGGGACAGCGCGATCGCCGTGGGCGGCGCCCCGGCGCTCAGCAGGAGGGCGAGAACGTCCCCTCGTGCCAGCGCCCGGCCCGCCGACAGCAGCGCCGGCAGCCCGAGCACGACGGCTCCCATCGCGACGACGTAGAGCAGATAGAGCAGGTCGCCGCGGGTGCGGGCGCGGGACCGCTGCGCCCACACCTCGCGGACGGGGCCGAGGGAGGCGCTCACCACGGCTCCTCGAGCGCGAGCCGGCCGTCGGCGAGCTGCTCGACCAGGCGCGGACTGTGGCTCGCGAGCACGATCGCGGTCCCGGCCCGGGCCCTGCCGCGCAGCGCGTCGATCACCAGATCGAGCCGGTCGGGGTCCAGGCGCTGCTCGGGCTCGTCCAGGACCAGCACGGCACTGGGGCGGGCGAGGGCGAGCGCGAGGGAGACCAGCTGGGACTGGCCGCTGGAGAGCTCGTGGGGGAATCGGTCCGCGAGCGGGAGGATCCGCAGCTCCTCGAGGAGATCTCGGCCCAGCGCACGGGCGGCCGAGGCATCGCTCCCCCAGGTCGCCCCCACGAACTGGAGATGCTCGAGGACGGTGAGGTCCCGGGCGGTCTGCGCCGGTCCGATGAGCGCCGCGAGCGCCTCGCGGAAGACGCGGTCGCGGTCGTCGGGGCGCCTGCCCGCCACGCGCACCCGTCCGGCCGTCGGTGCGAGGAGGCCGGCGAGGACCCGCAGCAGGGTCGTCTTGCCGCTGCCGTTGGGGCCGGTGACGGCCAGGACCTCGCCTGCAGCGACGCGGCCGCTCGCCTCCAGCAGCAGCACGCTCTCCTCCCGCAGCACGCCGATCCCCTCGAAGGCCACGACCTCCGGCGAGGTCGAGGGCGGCGGGGTCGTCGAGGGAGGGACCGGCATGGCCCCATTCCACCGCATCGTCCCGCCGCCTGACCCCGACGATCGTCGGCACTCCGTCGCGACTCCGGGGAGGAGCGTCCCGTCCGGAGCCGCAAGCCCGCCGCCGTCCGACCGGAGCCGCACGGCCGCGACCGTCCGATCGCGGCCGTCCGATCGCGGCCGTCCGACCGGAGCGACCCGGCCCGGATGTGACCCACACGGAAACGTCAGGGCCTGGATTAATTGTCAGATCCGTGAGACCATGGTGAGGCGCTGTCGTAGGCCTCGCCACCCTGTTCCTGCAGGTCGAGCGGGGCTCGAGCCGCCCTCGTCCCCCTCATGGACCGGTCCCGCAGGGCCGGGCAGAGTTCGAGGACGGCCGCCTCGACCCCACCAGGGCCGCGGTACCGCCGGCGCACAGGTCCACCGAGGAGGAACCCCCTTGTCCGTTGCCACTGCGTCCGACTCCACCGCGTCGAAGGTCGGCAAGGTGCTCACGCACCCCGTCCACGGTCCGGTGCGCATCGTCTCGACCCTGACCCGCACCGTCCGGGGCGAGCAGCGTGAGTACGTGGACCTGGAGGTCATCGGCGACGAGATGCAGATCTCCGTGCCCGCCGACGGCAAGGACGTCGTCGGTCTGCGCCCGGTGCTCGGGACGAAGGAGATCGACGAGCTGATCGCCCAGCTCGGCGAGCCCATCGAGCCCCCGGCGAAGAAGGCGTCCTGGGCCCACCGCATCAAGTCCCTGCAGATGCAGCTCCAGTCCGGCCGTCTCACCGACCGCATCGAGGTCATCCGCTCGATCGTGCGCGACTCCGGCGGCACCCCGTCCTCCCTCGCGGAGCGGAACCTGCTCAAGCAGGCCATCGACCCGCTGGCGTCGGAGATCGCGATCGCCCGCTCCGTGACCCGCGAGTCGGCCGCGGAGCTGCTGCAGAGCACCGCCGAGGACGCCCTCGTCGACGCCGCGGCCTGACCGCCGCCCCGGCGCGCTCCCGAGCCGCCGCACCGCCCCGCTGCCCCGTGTCAGCGCCCCCGGGTCACCCCGGAGGGTGTGACGCGGGGCAGCGTGCGTGAGAGCCACAGCCCGCCCGCGACGCAGAGCGCCCCGGTGGCGGCGCCCGCGACGGCGACGGGGGCGAGCAGGGTGATCGCGGTGACCAGCAGCGGGGCGGAGAGCCGCCCGGCACCGAGCATCGTGTTCCACCAGGAGAGGTAGCGGGTGCGCCGGTGGACCGGGGAGACGTCGATCCCGAGGGTCATCACGATCCCGGAGCCGAGCCCGTTGCCGAGTCCGATCAGCAGGCTGGGCAGGAGCAGCGCGAGCACCGCGGCGCTGCCGCTCCCGCCCGCCCAGACGGTGCCGAGCAGCGCCAGCAGGAGGAATCCCGCGCCCATCACGAGCGCGCAGGGCACCGCGACCGCGGCGCGGCCGTACCTGTCCATGAGCGTTCCCGCCGGGATCACCAGCAGGATCTCCAGCGCCGCGGAGATCCCGAAGACCACCGAGATCCACACCGGGTCCAGGCCCAGCGCATCGCCCAGCAGCGGGACGATCACGGGCCGGTTCACCCGCGCCATCATCACCGGCGCGATCCCGACGCCGACGGCCACCATCCGCCGCAGCACCGCCCGGTCCAGCGCGACGCGAGCCGTGGTGCGTGGGGCGCGGCCCCGTCGGCCCGTCGCGCCGTCGGCCCGCGCCTCCCCCGGCGGGAGGAAAACGGCCACCATCACGGTGCCGGCCGCGGCGGTGAGCGCGAAGAGCAGGAACACCCAGGCCATCGATCCGGCCGCCATCACGACCGCGCCGAGCAGCGGCCCGATCACCTCCCCCACCCGGATCACCCCGCCGAAGAGGGTCATGCCGCGCGCCCGCATCGTCGCGGGCAGGGCGGTGCCGAGATACGCCTGCCGTCCCAGCTGCCACACCTGGGTGCTCGCGGCCATCACCAGCAGCAGGACCACCAGCATGATCCGGTGCACGAGATCGCCGCCGCCGCCGAGCGCGGGCGCGATCAGCACGAAGGCCAGGACGTTGGAGACCACGAGCAGACAGCCCGTGATCACCAGCGCCGCGCGCGCCCCGATCCGGGAGATGAGGCGTCCGGCGGGGATCGGGCCGAGGAAGGAGGTGAGGCCGAAGATGGTCGACAGCGCCGCGGCCTGCGGGACGCTGAAGCCGAGGTCGCGCGCCAGCAGGGGGATCACCGGCATCAGCGCGGCCAGGCCCACGAACTCCAGCAGGCTCGGCGCGTAGACCGAGGGGACCAGCCCGCGCAGCACCGACGCGGGTGAGCGCCCGTCCCTCGAGGCGGGGCCGGGGACAGGGGTGGTCACCGCCCGAGTGTGGCACCGGTTCGTGAGCCGGGGCAAAGACCTCCCGGGGAGCGGACGCCGTCCCGCCCGCTCAGGCCTCCTGCGGGGAGGCCAGGCGGGAGCGGAGCGCCTCCGCCTCGACGCGTCGTGCGACGCCCTCGTCCACCCCGGCCGCGACCGCCTCGGCGGCCCAGCGCACGGACCAGGCGCGCAGGTAGCGACGCCCCTCCTCGCCCCGCATCCACTCGCGGGTGGGGACGGGCGCCTCGGCGAGGCAGCCGTGGCGCCAGCCGTCGGTGTGCGCGACGAGCGCGAGCAGCGCGAGCTCCCAGCCGAGCGCCACCTCGCCCGGGCCGCCCCGGTCGAAGCGCTCGCGGGGCACGAGGACGGTGTGGCGCAGCCGCAGCAGCGTCGTGCCGTCGTCCTCCGGGTCCAGCCGGATCTGGAGCGGGTCCTCCTCGCCGATCTGCTCCCACAGCAGGGAGAGGCGGTGGGGCTCCTCGACCTCGAGCACGGTCCCGCTCGCGCCGTGCGGCGCGGTGAAGCGCCCGCCCTCGTGCAGCTCGCCCCGGACGGGGCCGTACCAGGCCTCGAGCTCCTCGGGGCGGGTCAGCAGGGGCCACAGCTGCGCCGGGGCCAGGTCCAGGTTGGTGGTGAGGGTGAGCACCGCCCGCACCTGCGGGTGGCCGCCGGGGGCCTGCTCGTCGATCTCGAGCTCGCGCCGCACCGCCTCCAGGGCGGGCAGCGACTCGGTGGCAGTCATCGTCTCCTCGGAAAGTCTCGAGCCGTTCCGGGCCGGCGCACGGGCGCGGGCACGGACCCCCGAAGCGTAGCCCACAGCCAAGGCCCGTAGCATTGCCGATGTGACTTCAGCGCGAACCTTCCGACCAGCAGATCTCACGGCTCATCTCTTCGATCTCGACGGGGTCGTGACCCCGACGGCCGAGGTGCACATGCGCGCCTGGGCGACGATGTTCGAGGAGTTCCTCTCCTCCCGCGGCGTCGAGGCGCCGTACACGGAGGCGGACTACTTCGAGCACGTCGACGGCCGCCCCCGCTACGACGGCGTCCGTGCGGTCCTCGCCTCCCGCGGCCTCGAGCTGCCCGAGGGCGAGGACTCCGACCCCGGCGAGCAGCGCGCCGGGGCGGAGACCGTGCGCGGCCTCGGCAACCGCAAGAACGAGCTCGTGCTCGAGCTTCTGCGCCGCGACGGCGTGGCGCCCTATCCGGGCACCGTCGCCTATCTGGACTCGCTCGGCGAGGGAGCGCGCCTGGCGATCGTCTCCTCCTCCCGCAACGCGGAGGAGGTGCTGCGTTCGGCCGAGCTCCGGGAGCGCTTCGAGCACGTGGTCGACGGGAACGTCGCCGCCCGCGAGGGCCTGCCGGGCAAGCCCGCCCCGGACACCTTCCTCCGCGCCGCCGCACTGCTGGGCGTCGAGCCCGCCGACGCGGTGGTCTACGAGGACGCCGTCTCCGGCGTCGCCGCCGGCGCCGCAGGGCGCTTCGGCGCCGTCGTCGGCGTGGACCGCGGAGCGGGGCGCGAGGAGCTGACCGACGCCGGAGCCACCCTCGTCGTCGCCGATCTGGAGGAGCTGGCATGACCCGTCTGCGCTCGCTGCCCGAGGACCCCGTGAACCGCACCCGCCTGCCGGTCGACGAATGGCGCCTGGTCGAGTCACGGCCGGACGGGGACTTGGGCCTGATGGAGACTCTGTTCGCGACCGCGAACGGCTATCTCGGCATGCGCGGCACGCCCGAGGAGGGCCGCGACGCGCACAGCCACGGCACCTTCCTCAACGGCTTCCACGAGACCTGGGAGATCAACCACGCCGAGTCCGCCTTCGGCTTCGCCCGCACAGGGCAGACGATGATCTCGGTGCCGGACTCCTCCACGCTCAAGCTGTACGTGGACGACGAGCCGCTGCTGCTGTCGATCGCGGACCTCGAGGAGTACGAGCGCTGGATCGACTTCCGCGAGGGCGTGCTGCGGCGCGAGCTGATCTGGCGCACCCCCGCCGGGAAGCGCGTGAAGGTCTCCACCGCGCGGATGATCTCCTTCTCCCAGCGCCACCTCGCGCTGATGACGATGCGGGTGGAGATGCTGGAGGGCTCCGCCCCGATCGCGATCTCCTCCCAGATCGTGAACCGGCAGGACTTCCGCGACGACTTCGGCAAGGGCGTGGACGGCGGCCCCGTCACCGACAAGGCCGATCCGCGCCAGACCACCGCCTTCACCCACCGGGTGCTCGAGCCGATGCAGGACTGGCACAGCGAGCGGCGGATGCTGCTGGGCTACCGGGTGGCGCGCTCGGGCATGACCCTCGCCGTCGGCGCGGACCACGTGATCGAGTCCGACGCCGAGACCGAGCACCTCATGGACACCTCGGCCGACTTCGGCCGACAGGTCACCCGCGCCCATCTCGAGGAGGGCTCGGTGCTGACGGTGCGCAAGTCGGTGGCCTACCACTCCTCGCGCTCGGTGCCCCATCGCGAGCTCTTCGACCGCTGCCGCCGCACCCTGGACCGGGTGCGTCGTGACGGCTTCGAGGCGCATCTCGCGGCGCAGCGGGAGTACCTCGCGGACTTCTGGCAGAGCTCGGACGTGCAGCTGCCGGGCCAGCCCGAGGCGCAGCAGGCGACGCGCTGGTGCCTGTTCCAGCTCGCCCAGGCCACGGCCCGCTCCGACCAGTGGGGAATCCCCGCCAAGGGCGTGACCGGCTCGGGCTACGAGGGCCACTACTTCTGGGACAGCGAGATCTACGTCGTCCCCTTCCTCACCTTCACCCAGCCGCGCTGGGCCCGCAACGCGCTGCGCTTCCGCACGACCATGCTGCCCAAGGCGCGCGAGCGGGCACGGGAGCTGAACCAGCGCGGGGCCCTGTTCCCCTGGCGCACGATCAACGGCGACGAGGCCTCCGCCTACTACGCGGCCGGCACCGCGCAGTACCACATCGACGCCGACGTCTCCTACGCCTTCTGCCAGTACGCGGATGTGACCGGCGACGTCGACTTCGAGCGCCGCGACGGGGTACAGGTGCTGGTGGAGACCGCCCGGATGTGGGCGGACCTCGGGTTCTGGCGGGTCACCGCCGCGGGCGTCTCGAGCTTCCACATCAACGGCGTGACCGGTCCGGACGAGTACACGACGGTCGTGAACAACAACCTGTTCACGAACGTGATGGCGCGCTACAACCTGCGCCGCGCGGCCCGCGCCGTGCGGGACCTGCGCGCGGCCGACGAGGCCGCCTACGAGGCGCTGCGCGTCGAGCTCGAGCTGGACGAGATGGAGCTGGACCAGTGGGAGGCCTGCGCGGACGGCATGTTCGTGGCGAAGGACGACTCCCTCGGCATCCACCTCCAGGAGGACCGCTTCCTGGAGCGGGAGATCTGGGACGTGGCGAACACCCCGGAGGAGGCGTTCCCGCTGCTGCTGAACTTCCACCCGCTGGTGATCTACCGCTTCCAGGTGCTCAAGCAGGCCGATGTGGTGCTGGCCCAGTTCCTGCGCGGCAGCGAGTTCACCGCGGAGGAGAAGCGCGCCGACTTCGAGTACTACGACCCGATCACCACCGGGGACTCCTCGCTCTCCGCCGTGGTCCAGTCGATCATGGCCGCCGAGGTGGGCCATCAGGAGGCGGCGCTGGACTACTTCCGGGCCGGGCTCTTCGTGGACCTCGGGAACCTCCACGGCAACACCTCCGACGGAGTGCACATCGCCTCGGCGGGCGGGGTGTGGAACGCGCTCGTGCACGGCTTCGGCGGGATGCGCCACGACGAGGGCCGGATCAGCTTCGACCCGCGGCTGCCGGCGCAGTGGCCCGAACTCTCCTTCCCCCTGACGGTGCGCGGCTCCCGCTTCCGGGTGCGCCTGGTGCGCGAGGAGATCTCCTTCACGCTCGAGACCGGCGAGGAGATCGAGATCTCCGTGCGCGGCGAGAGCGTGCGGGTGACCGCCGACGGCGTCTCCATCCCGCTCGCGGACCAGGGCCCGCTGCTGGACGATGCGGTGCTGTCCAGGCCCGTCGGCCTGGGCGATGCCCGCGCGGACGGCTCGATCATGACCTCCTTCGTGCCGGGCGATCCCGAGGACCCATGGGAGTACCCGGTCGCCTCCGACCCCGACGACATCGTCGACGAGGGCTGAGAGTTCATCGACGGAGGCTGACCGGCGCGTCCACGAGGGCGGGGCCGTGCGGTGCGGTGGACTAGGCTCCACAGCGCCCGCACGGCCCCCGCCCCTCCGTCCCGACCTCCGGTCCGGGACCCGACACCCCTCCGGAGCAGCTCCACGGTGACCACCTCCCGTCCGCGTCGGCCACGGCCGCAGGTCGAGCTCGTCCGACCCCGGCTGAGCATCCTGCACGTCCTGAACCGGGTGCGGATGCGGCTGCTGGACATCCAGGTGTGGGACGTGGCCGGGACGATGACCTTCTACCTGCTGCTGTCGCTGTTCCCGGGCGCGGTGGCCGTCGTGTCGATGATGTCGCTGATCGGGATCGAGTCGGAGACGCTCTCCGCGCTCTCCGGGCTGATCACCGAGATCTTCCCGACCCTGGATCCGCGTCCCTATCTCGGGGCGATCCAGGCCGTCTCCAGCACCGGCGGCGGCCTGCTGGGCCTGCTGCTGGGCACGCTCGGCTCGCTGGTCTCCGCGTCCAACGGCGTCGCCGCCTTCCACCGCGCGCTGCACAGGGTCTACGACACCCGCGAGGGGCGGCCCTTCCTGTGGTTCCGCACGATCGTGTTCGGCGAGACGGTGCTCATCACCGCGGTGGTGCTGCTCGCGATCGGCATGATCATCCTGGGCGGCGAGGCGAGCCAGCGCATCGGCGAGTTGATCGGGATCCCGCTGTTCGCCTTCCACGCCTGGAACATCGTGAAGTGGCCGGTCCTGCTGGTCATCCTGATCATCGGGGTGTCGCTGGCCTACTACCTGTTCCCCAACGTGCGACTGCCGCGCTACCGGCTGATGACGCTGGGCTCGACCCTCAGCGTGCTCACCCTGTTCGGGACCGCGCTGGTGGCCGGGCAGCTGCTCGTCTACGCGACCCGCTTCGCGGAGGTCCTCACCGCCCTCAACGGCCTGATCGCGATCCTGCTGCTGATGTGGATCGCGAACATCGTGGTGATCACCGGCGCGGCGCTGGACGCCGAGTTCCTGCGCGCCCGCCAGCTCGCCACCGGCCTGGAGGCCTGGCACAAGCTCGAGCTCGCGCCGCACGCGACCCACACCCTGGACTTCCTCGCCCGTGACGCCGTCGACGCGGAGGAGCTGGGCCGCGCGGTCGCCGAGTCCGTCCGCAGCGGGGAGCCCCTGCGGCGGGAGCGGGGCGCCTGGATCGTCGAGTCGACCAACCCTCTCGCGGTGAACCCGCCGCGCCGACACCGGGTCACCAGCGACCCGCTCCCCGAGGAGAGCACCGATACAGGGCCCTCCGCCGACCCGTCGAGCCAAGGAGGCTCCCCCGCATGACCGTCCGCCCGATCACCATCGCCGGCCACCGCGCGCTCTCGCAGCGCACCCGCCGCGTCCGAGAGGTCACCGACGAGCTGCGCACGCTCGTCGCGGACATGTTCGAGACGATGGACGCGGCAGGCGGCGTCGGCCTCGCCGCACCGCAGGTGGGCTCCCGCTGGCGGCTGTTCGTGTACTCCTGCCCCGACGTGAGCGACACGCTGCGACGCGGCGTGGTGCTCAACCCGGTCCTCGAGCGCTTCGGCGGGATCACCCTGGACGAGGAGACCCTCGAGGGATGCCTCTCCGTGCCGGGCGAGGGGTTCCCCACCGCACGGCACCGCGGCGCCCGGGTGACGGGCACGGATCTCGACGGGGCTGAGGTCGTGCTGGAGGACGAGGGCGGGGTGCTGGCCCGCGCGCTCCAGCACGAGGTCGACCATCTCGAGGGGTCCCTCTATCTCGACCGGCTCACCCCGGCGAGGAAGCGGGAGGCACTGGACGCGGTGCGCGACCGGGGCTGGCGCGCGGGCGGCATCCTCACCTGGGACCCGAGCGAGACGGAGGCCGCGGAGGTGTGAGCCGCGGGCGCGGCGCCGCCCCAGCCCGCGCCCGTCTCCGAGGATCGTGGGACGATCACGAGGCGGTCGCGGCGGTCACACCCGCTCCCCGGCGCGCCCCGACCGACGCACAGGGACCCTGACTATCCTGGCGGCATGGAACGCCCCTGCCTATCCCGCCGCCACGCCCTCCTGCTGCCCGCCTCCGCGGCCGGTCTCGGAGGCCTCGCGGCCTGCGCTCCGGAGGACCAGGGCTTCGGCACGGCCGAGCCGCTGCGCGCGGAGGAGGGCTCGATCCCGCTGGCGGACGTGCCCGAGAACGCCTCGACGCTGGTGAACTTCGGCGGCCAGCAGCCCTTCGTGCTCCTGGTCCGCGGGACCGGGGAGGACGTCTCCGCCTACTCCGGCTACTGCACCCACAACGGCTGCGCCCTCCGTCAGGAGGAGACCGAGCTGGACTGCCCCTGCCACGGCTCGCGCTTCGACGCGACCAGCGGCGAGGTGCTCGTCGGCCCCGCGACCCGTCACCTGCCGAGCGTGGAGATCGTCGTCGAGGGCGATCAGATCCGTCGCGCGTCCTGAGGCAGCAGTGACACCGCCCACCACTCCCCCGCCCCTGCATCCCGCCCGACGCGATGCCGGCACCACCCGCCGCGACGTCGTCTCCTTCGTGCGCCGCGGCGAACGCCTGACGCCCTCGCGCCGCGACTCCTGGGACCGGCTCTCTGCCGAGTACGTGCTGGACCCGCCGCGCGGCGAGCGCGACACGCTCCCGGCCGACGGGGCCCGGCTGGACCTCGAGGAGGTCTTCGGCCGCCGCGCGGAGCTGGTGGTCGAGGTCGGCAGCGGCCTGGGCGAGAACATCGTCGCGGCCGCGACCGCGCATCCCGAGCGCGACCACCTGGGCGTCGAGGTGTACCTCCCCGGACTCGCCCAGACGCTCAGCCGCGTCGAGAAGGCGGAGCACCCCCGGAACCTGCGCCTGCTGCCCCTGGACGCCCAGAGGGCGCTGCCCGCGATGCTGCCCGAAGCCTCGATCTCCGAGCTGTGGGTGTACTTCGCCGATCCGTGGCCGAAGGCCAGGCACCACAAGCGGCGCCTGATCAACCCGCCCTTCCTCGATGCGGTGCTGCCGCTGCTCACCCCCGGCGGGCACCTGCGCCTGGCCACCGACTGGGCGCAGTACGCCCACCACATGCGCCGCCGGCTCGATGACAGGCCCGAGCTGGAGCTCGTGCATCCGGACGGCCGGCGCCCCGAGGGGGTCAGCTCCGACGGCGTCCCCGAGGGCATGGCGAGAACCGGCTGGGCACCGCGGTACGGAGGTCGTGTGAAGACCAGCTTCGAGTCCAAGGGGATGCAGGCCGGACGCCTAATATGGGATCTCGCCTACCGCAGGCTGTGACCGCCCCGGCGGCACCGGACGAGGGGACCGATCCATGAACCGCAACGACGACGTCGAGCTGCCCGCTGACTGGGACGACGACTCGGACGTCGGCACGGAGCGCCGACGAGGCCGCCGCGCGGCACTCATCGCGTTCGGCCTCGTGGCCGTGCTGGTGATCGGCGTCGGCATCGTGGTCGGCAGCTATCTCAGCGGGCTGCGGAACTCCTACGAGAAGCGCTCCGTCGTGGACATCACCCGCGCCGAGGGCGAGCGCCCCGAGGCGGAGGAGGGCACCGGCCAGAACATCCTCCTGCTCGGCTCGGACAAGCGCTCCGAGGAGGCCGCGGCCGCGGAAGGCGTCACCGGCCAGCGCTCGGACGTGATGATGCTCGTGCACATCGCCGACGACGGCGAGAGCGTGTACATCACCTCGTTCCCCCGCGACCTCTACGTCGACATCCCCGGCCACGGCAAGGACCGCATCAACGCGGCCCTCGCCTTCGGCGGCCCCTCCCTGGCGGTGACGACGGTGGAGGACTACACCGGGGTGCCGATCGACCATGTGGCCCTGATCGACTTCGAGGGCATCGAGGGGCTCGTGGACACGCTCGGCGGTGTCGACGTGCAGGTCCCGATGGATTTCGAGGCGGACGGCATCGAGTACACCGCCGGCACGCAGTCGATGGACGGCCGCGAGGCGCTGGTCTTCGTGCGCCAGCGCAAGCAGTTCGCCGACGGCGACTTCCAGCGCAACCGCAACCAGCAGGCGGTCCTCGAGGGCATCGCCGACAAGCTCATCAGCGCCGACACCCTCACCGATCCGCGCAGGCTCGCCGACACGATCGAGACGGTCTCCCCGTACCTGACCACCGACGAGGGACTCACCGCCGGCGAGATGACGAAGCTCGGGCTGTCGCTCCGCTCGATCCGCGGGGACGACCTCCACTTCCTCTCCGTCCCCCACGGGGGGCCCACCACGACCAGCGGCGGCGCGAGCGTGGTGGCGACCGACGAGGAGGCGATGGACGTGCTGCGCGAGGCACTGCGCACGGACGACATGGGAACCTATTACGCTCAGTACGCCGGGGCCTACTGAGCCCCTTCGCAGGAGAGAACCCGCGAACCCGACGCCTGGAGGAAACCGTGGCCAATCCGCTCGTGAGCATCATCGTCCCCGTCGCGGGGATCATCGCCGCCTCCGTCGGCAAGAAGGCGGCCGAGACCGGCTGGGGAGTCGTGTTCGGCGAGGACGCCCCGACCACCAAGTCCCAGAAGGCCGCCAAGAAGGACGTCGCCGCGCGGCGCAAGCAGGCGAAGAAGGACGGCGCCTCGAAGGCGGAGATCCGGGCGATCAAGGATCCCGACGACGACCAGCCGGTCTGGAAGCTGATGCTGTGGGCGCTGGTCTCCGGCGTGCTGCTGCAGGGACTGCGGACGGCGGCCCAGCGCGGGGCGAAGACGGGTGCGGAGCGGCTGACCACCAGGCGGCCCCGCCCGAACCGCGGCTGACCTGATCGGCCGACGGCCTGACGGCCTGACGACGAAGGGGCGCCCCGCAGACTCTGCGGGGCGCCCCTTCGTCGTGCTCGCACTCCGTCGTGCTCGGCCGTCCGCGGACCCGTCGGGCCCGGGAGCGGTCGGCCCGGAGCTCCGGGACCCGGCTCAGAACTCCTGGACGTCGACGGCCTCGGAGAGGGTGTCCATCGCGTCACCGGTGACGAGGAATCCGACGCGGCGCACGAGGGAGACCGCGTGATCGCCCATCCGCTCGTAGAACCGGATCAGCAGCGTCATGTCGATGACCTGGGCGGCGGTGAAGGTCCCGGCCTCGGCGGCGGAGATCTCGCGGGAGATCTCGAGCATGAGCTCGTCCAGCTCGCCGTCGCCCTTCTCGACCTCGGCGGCCAGGGCCAGGTCGCGGTGGGCGATCACCTCGGAGGCGCCCTTGAGGGACTCCAGGCCCACCTCGGACATCCGCGCGATCTTCTCGCGAAACTGCTCGGGGACCGCGGCCTCGGGGTGGGTGCGGCGCGCGATCAGCGCGATGTGCGCAGCGAGGTCGCCCATGCGCTCGAGGGAGGAGCTCATGCGCAGGGAGGCGACCAGGAGGCGCAGGTCCGTGGCGACCGGGGCCTGTCGGGCGAGGAGCTCGACGGCCTTCGCGTCGAGCTCGAGGTGACGGTCGTCGATGTGAGGGTCGGCGGTGATGACCCGCTCGGCGAGGGCCAGGTCGCCCTCGAGAAGGGCCCTGGTCGCGTCTGCCAGGGCCGTACTCACCAGCTCGGCCATGTCCAGCAGGTCGTCGACGATGTGCCGCAGATCGCTCTGGTAGGCCTCGCGCATGTTCTCGCTCCTCTGTCTGATGGGGACTTCTCCCCTATCCTCGCAATGCCGGATGAACGTGCATCGCCGTTGGGTGAACTCGAAGCGTAGTCCCCGTGAACTCCTCCCCTCGTTCGTCCCGCCCTGCGACAGGTGGCGGGAGCGCGGAGCGCACGAGGCCTAGGCTGTCCTGGTGCCCCAGTCTGCCCTGCTCCTGCTCGCCGCGGCGATCGGACTCGTGATCGGAGTCGTCGCCACGTCGGCGCTGCGTCGTTCCGAGAGCCGCCGCGCCGAGAAGCCGGCGGTGCGGGACGAGGGGGTCCCCGAGGCCGCCGCGGAGGTGCTGGCGATCCTCTCCTCCGCCTATGTGGTGCTGGACTCCGTCGGCGACGTCCTGCGCGCCTCCCCCATGGCGTACTCCTACGGAATCGTGCGTGCCGCCGAGGGCGATTACCCGCGCCTGGCGAGCACGCAGCTGATGGAGCTCGCGTCGGACGTCGGCCGCAACGGCGGGTTCCGCGACGAGCGCCTGACGGTGCGCCGTTCCGCGCAGGGCGACACCGACGCGGTGATCGACGTGCGGATCGGTGCGCTCGGCGAGCACGGGGTGCTGCTGCTGGCCGACGACCTCACGCGCGCGGTGCGGGTCGAGGAGACGCGGCGCGACTTCGTCGCGAACGTGTCCCACGAGCTGAAGACCCCCGTCGGCGCGATCACGCTGCTCGCCGAGACGATGGAGGACGCCGCGGAGGATCCCGACGCGGTGCGCCGCTTCGCCGAGCGGATGCAGACGGAGACCCGCCGCCTCTCCCACCTGGTGCAGGAGATCATCGAGCTCTCGCGCGTGCAGGGCAGCTCCGCCCTCACCGACGCCGAGCCGGTAGAGATCGACGAGGTGGTCGAGGAGGCTGTGGCGCTGAACCGCAACTTCGCGCTCGGCTCGAACATCGAGGTCGCCGTCGGCGGCAGCAGCGGGCTGCGCGTCTTCGGCTCCTCCTCGATGCTGACCACGGCGCTGTCCAACCTGATCTCCAACGCGATCACCTACTCCGACCCGCACACCCGGGTCGGGATCTCGGTGCGGCGCGACGGCGGCATGGTCGAGGTGTCCGTGAAGGACCAGGGCATCGGCATCGCGAAGTACCACCTCGAGCGGGTCTTCGAGCGGTTCTTCCGCGTGGACCGGGCACGCTCGCGCAGCACCGGCGGCTCCGGCCTGGGCCTCGCGATCGTGAAGCACATCGCGACCGACCACGGCGGCGAGGTGACCGCCTGGTCGATGAAGGGCCAGGGATCGACCTTCACCCTCAGACTGCCGGAGATGGGCCGCACCGAGACGATCACCGTCGGCTCCCGCACGCTCGAGGTCTCCGCGAACCCGCGCACGACCGCCTCGACCGACGCTCCCGGCGACGAGCGCCCCCGACCCTCCGACCGACCCTCTGGAAAGGGAAGTTGAGATGACACGCATCCTGATCGTGGAGGACGAGGAATCGTTCTCGGACCCGCTCTCCTACTCGCTGCGGAAGGAGGGCTACGAGGTCGCCGTCGCGGACACCGGGACCGACGGTCTGCGCATCTTCTCCGCCCACGGCGCCGACCTGGTGCTCCTGGACCTCATGCTCCCGGGGATGAGCGGCACCGAGGTGTGCCGGGAGATCCGCCGCAGCTCCTCGGTCCCGGTCATCATGCTCACCGCGAAGGACGACGAGTTCGACAAGGTGCTGGGCCTCGAGCTGGGCGCCGACGACTACGTCACCAAGCCCTACTCCTCCCGCGAGCTGCTCGCCCGGATCAAGGCCGTGCTGCGGCGCGGCCAGGACACGGCCGAGGCGGAGGAGGACACGACCCTCACCGCGGGCGGCATCATGATGGACGTCGAGCGTCACGTGGTGCAGGTCCACGGGACCGAGGTCGCCCTCCCTCTGAAAGAGTTCGAGCTGCTGGAGATGCTGCTGCGCAACGTCGACCGGGTGCTCACCCGCGGCCAGCTCATCGACCGCGTCTGGGGCGCGAACTACGTCGGCGACACCAAGACCCTCGACGTCCACGTCAAGCGCCTGCGCGCGAAGATCGAGGACGACCCGAAGAACCCCGTCCACCTCGTGACCGTGCGCGGGCTGGGCTACAAGTTCGAGTCCGGGGCCTGAGCGCCGACCGACGTCGCCCCGGGAATGCGCGAGCGCCCCGCAGCCTGGCTGCGGGGCGCTCGTCGTCCCGGGGGCTCGCGCGGGGCCGGGCTCAGCCGGCGGCGGGCTCGCTCTCCCCGTAGTGGCTGAGGGTGGTCTCGAGCGTGGGCAGCGAGACCGTGGTGGAGAGGTCCCCGGAGGTGACCGCGAGATCGAGGATCGACCCCGGGAGCACGTCGAGCGCGCCGATCTGCACAGACTGCTGGCCCTCCTCGGGTCCGAGCTCGACGGTGCCCTGCGCCGGGACCTGCACGCGCGTGGAGAACACGGCGGTCCCCTCGTCCTGGCCCTCGAGCTCGACGACGAGATCCTCGTCGGAGTAGTTCACGACGGTCGCGTAGAAGGTCGGGGCCCCGGTCTCGTCCATCACCAGCACGGCGTTGCGCACGCCGACGTGGAAGGCGCCGTCGACCTCGAGGTTCGCGTTGGTGCCGTCGCCCGCCTGGTAGAACTCGTGGGTCTGCACCGGGCTCGTGAAGGTGCAGCCGGACGCCGCGAGGGCGAGGCCCAGGGCGGCGACGGAGAGTGCGAGACGGCGGGGACGGCGCACGGAGGACTCCTGTTCGATGCCGCGGAGCGGCGGGGACGATCGGGGACAGCCCTCACAGGGTACCCCACCGCGGCACCCCGGACGGACCGCACGGCAGGTCCGGCGACGGGCTCCTCGGCGCTCGCCGCGCCGCGCCGGGCGCCGCGGGCCGGCCGGCGACTCCCCCGCTCAGCACCGTTTTCCGCACCGGCGACGAGGGTGGGTCAGCGCTGGTCGGCGCGCATTTTACCATCCGACCCGGGTGGTAGGATGAACGCCGGAAAGGGGACCCACCACATGAACTTCGCTGTCGGCGAGACCGTCGTCTACCCGCACCACGGTGCCGCGCTCATCGAGGAGGTCAAGACCCGCACCATCAAGGGCGAGGACCGCACCTACCTCAAGCTCAAGGTCGCCCAGGGCGATCTCACGATCGAGGTCCCCGCCGACAACGTCGACCTCGTCGGCGTCCGCGACGTCGTGGACAAGGAGGGTCTCGACGAGGTCTTCGAGGTGCTCCGCCAGCCGTACACGGAGGAGCCGACGAACTGGTCCCGCCGCTACAAGGCCAACGTCGAGAAGCTCGCCTCGGGCAACGTCAAGAAGGTCGCCGAGGTCGTGCGCGACCTGTGGCGTCGCGACCAGGACCGCGGCCTGTCCGCCGGGGAGAAGCGGATGCTGGCCAAGGCGCGCCAGATCCTCGTCTCCGAGCTCGCCCTCGCCGAGAAGACCGACCAGGCCGAGGCCGAGACCATCCTCGACGAGGTCCTCGCCTCCTGAGCGCCCCGGTGACGACCTCGTCCGCCCCGGGGCGGGTCCGACCGCTCGTGCTCGCCCTGGCGCCGCCCGCGCCCGGGATCTCGCACGACGCCGAGACGCCGTCCCTCGAGACGCTCGGCGGCTCGCGCCTGATCGAGCGGCTCCTGAGCACGCTCCACGCGCTGGGCCTGCCCGCCCCGGTCGTCGTCGCCCGCTCCGAGGCGGCAGGACACCTGCGGGCGCTGCTCGATCCGCGCCTGACGGTCCTCGCGGTCGACGGGGATCGCCGACGGGCGCTGCGCGCCGCGCTCGACGCCTGCGACGACCCGCTCCTGCTCGTCCACGACGCCGAGCGCGCCCTGACCCCGCAGACCGTGATCGCCGAGGTCCTCGCCTCCCTGCACGGAGGCCTGGACGCGGTGGTGCCGGTGGTCGCGATGACCGACTCGGTCAAGGAGGTGCTGCCGGGCGGGCTGCGCAACGTGGACCGCTCCACCCTCGCCGGGCTCCAGAGCCCCCGCCTGCTGCGGCGCGAGGTGCTCGAGGCAGCCCTAGACCCGGCGCAGACCCCTGCTGAGCAGGCGCCTCGGGGCGGGCGCTTCGACGAGATCCACGCCGCCCTGGCCGCCGGCGCCCGGGTGGGGACGGTCCAGGGATCGCACTCGGGCTTCGCGGTGCTGGACCGGCTCACCCTGTGGCAGGCGCAGATCTCGCTGGGCCTGGCCCGGGACACCTCGCACCGACGGGGACTGGCCCGCCGCGGCTGAGCCCCGATGCCGCCGTCGGGCGTCCGGCCGGGGTCGCGCTCGGCCGACGCGTCGGCCCCGCTCGACCGTCCGATCAGCCGTGGCGACCCGCCGTGCCGACCCCGCGCTCAGCCGTCCTGGCGGCTGCGCCAGACGGTGCGGAACTCCTGCGCCATCCGCAGCGGCTTGGACAGCGTGCGCTCGGGGAGGCTGGTCGCGAGCTCGCCCGGGTCGCGGCGCAGCCGCCGCATGAGCCGGCGGGGCTTGCTGGAGATGCGCTGACGCAGGTCCGGGAGGTAGTCCTCCGAGACGTCCAGCCGGGTCACCGCGCCGCAGCCGGTGCAGCGGATCTGGGACACGAAGCGCCCGGCGTAGACCACCTCGTGCTCCGCGTCCTGCTCGCACGCGGTGCACCGCAGGAAGCTCTCCTCGACGCTCATCGTCTCCTCCTCACGCAGACCTCAAACCTAGCGCGCTGACCACGTCCTGGGCCAGGAGGAGGTCCTGGGCGTAGGTGATCTTGAAGTTGGTCTCCTCGCCGCGCACCCAGGTGACCGGGATGTCGGTGTACTCCTCGGCGCAGGAGGCGGTGTCGGTGCCGACGAAGCCGTCGCGCGCGGCCGCCTCGTAGGCGTCGAGGATGGTCGCGGCGTGGAAGCCCTGCGGGGTCTGCACGCGCACGAGCGGTCCGGCACCCGGATCCCCCGCTCCGGTGCCCTGCTCCCCCGGGCCGGCGAGCCGCTCCCCCGGCGCGACCGGGGCGATGTCCACGGCGGGGATCCCGGGGACGGCGCCGCCGTGCTCTCGCGCGGCGTGCAGCACCGCGGAGGCCAGGCCGTGGGAGACCAGCGGGCGGGCCGCGTCGTGGATCAGCACGGTGTCCACCGCGCCGCTGTCGATCCGGTCGGCGAGATGGCGCAGGGCCGCGAGCTCGGACTCCTGGCGGGTGTCCCCGCCGGGGATGATCTCCAGCGGCACATCGGTCTCGCGCGCCTCGACGAAGCGGGCATGCTCGAGGTCCTCGGGGCGGACCACGAACACGAGGATCCCCACCCCCTCGACGCTGGCGAGGGTGTTCAGGCCCCAGGCGGCGATGCTCCGCCCCGACAGCTGCAGGAAGGCCTTGTTGATGCCCGCCCCGACCCGGGTGCCGGAGCCCCCTGCGAGCACGACGCCGGCGGCCCGTCCGACGGGACGGGCCGGGCGCGAGCGGCGGGGCTGGGTCACGCAGGCATCGTAGACGGTGGCGCCGCACCGGCCGTCCCACGGGGGACCGCTGCGTGGTCCGGCCGGGCGGGACGTGACAGAATCGACCCGCTGGCGGACCGTCGGCGCCTTCGTCGCGCCCGGGACGCCCTTTCCACTTCCCCTGCACCAGGAGTTCGAATGCTCACCATCGCCATCGTGTGCGGCGCCGGGATCGCGACCTCCGCACTGGTCGCCGAGCAGGTGCGCGAGCACATCGCCGCCCGAGGCCGCCGCGTCACCGTCGTGCAGGCCACGGTGATGGACCTGCTCTCCTCGGACTTCCACGCGGACCTCGTGGTCTCCACCGTGGACCTGCCCGATGCCCTCGGCATCCCGCGCGTCTCCGGGATGCCCCTCCTGCTGGGCACGAACCCGAAGGTCACCTTCGACGACATCGACCGCCTGCTGGAGCGCATCGACCCGGACGGGACCCGATGACGCCCGCAGCACCCAGGATCGGCATCGGCGTGGACGTGCACGCCGCCGCCCCCGAGGACTCCCCGCGCGACCTGTGGATCGCGGGCCTGCGCTGGGAGGGCCAGCGGGCGCTGGAGGGGCACTCCGACGCCGACGTCGCCTGCCACGCCGCCTGCGACGCCCTGTTCTCCGCCGCCGGGATCGGCGACCTCGGCACGCACTTCGGCGTCGGCCGCCCCGAGTGGGAGGGCGCCTCGGGCTCCCGTCTCCTTGGGGAGGCGGCGCGCCTGGTCCGCGAGGCAGGCTACGAGATCGGGAACATCTCGGTGCAGGTGATCGGGAACTGGCCCCGCCTGTCCCGCCGCCGCGAGGAGGCCTGCGCCGCGATGACCGCCGCGGCCGGCGCGCCCGTCGCCGTCTCCGGCACGACCACCGACGCGCTCGGGCTGACCGGCCGGGGCGAGGGCCTGGCCGCGATGGCGACCGCGCTGCTGGTGCCCGCGGACGGCGGCGCCGCGACGGACCGTGCGCCCGAGCGGACCCGCCCCGAGGAGGACCGCGCATGACCACCACCTCCCGCTCCGAGCAGTCCCCGCTGCCCGTCCGCGCCCCGGAGGTCGAGCAGGCCGCGGACCGCCTCGGTGCGACGGTGCGCCGCACCCCGCTCGAGCACAGCGAGCGCCTGAGCGCCCTGGCCGGGGTCGACGTCTGGCTCAAGCGCGAGGACCTCCAGCCCGTGCGCTCCTACAAGCTGCGCGGCGCCCACCTCTTCCTCGACTCCCTCGACGCCGTCCAGCGCGAGGCGGGCGTGGTCGCGGCGAGCGCGGGCAACCACGCCCAGGGCGTGGCCCAGGCCTGCCGCACCCTCGGGGTGTCCGGCCGGATCTACGTGCCCAGCACCACGCCGCGGCAGAAGCGCGAGCGGATCACCTCGATCGGCGGCGACCTGGTCGAGCTGGTGCTGATCGGGGACACCTTCGACGACGCCGCGGAGGCCGCGGCCGACGACGCCGAGCGCACCGGCGCGGTGCAGGTCCCTCCCTTCGACCACCCCACGATCATGGCCGGTCAGGGCACCGTCGCGCTCGAGGCCGCCGAGCAGCTGCGCGAGGAGCACGGCCGGGAGCTGGGCACGATGGTGCTGCCCGTCGGCGGCGGCGGGCTGCTGGGAGGCTGCGGGGCCTGGCTGCGCGAGCGCTGCCCCTCCACCCGGATCGTCGGCGTCGAGCCCGCCGGCGCGGTCTCGATGGCCGCGGCGGTGCGTGCGGGCCGGCCGGTCGCTCTCCACGAGATGGACCGCTTCGTCGACGGCGCGGCGGTGCGCCGCGTGGGAGCGGGCCCGCTGCGGATGGTGCAGGCGATCGGTCCCGAGCTCGTCGCGGTGGACGAGGGCGCGGTGTGCACCCAGATGCTCGAGCTGTACCAGGTCGAGGGGATCATCGCCGAGCCGGCCGGGGCGCTCGCCGCGACCGCGGTGGCGACCGGCGTGATCGAGGGCCTGGCCCGCGCCGACGAGGACGGCGGGGACGTGGTGGTCGTCGTCTCCGGCGGCAACAACGACGTCTCCCGCTACACCGAGGTGGTCGAGCGCTCCCTCGTCCACGAGGGGCTCAAGCACTACTTCCTGGTGACCTTCCCGCAGGAGCCGGGCGCACTGCGCCGCTTCCTGGACCGGGTGCTGGGACCGGACGACGACATCGTGCTGTTCGACTACATCAAGCGCAACAACCGCGAGGAGGGCCCGGCGCTGGTGGGCCTCGAGATCGGGCACCGCGAGGACCTCGAGCCGCTGATGGCGCGCATGGCGGCCTCGAACATGGAGATCGAGCGGATCGACCCGCACGACCCGATCTACCGCTATCTCACCTGAGCGGGGGCGCGCCCGCCAGGGCGCTCCCGGCAGCGGCGAGGGCACGCTCGGGACGACCCACGCAGGACGACCCACGCAGGATGACCCACGCAGGACGACCCGCGCAGAACGGCGCCCCTGCTCCTCGTGGAGCAGGGGCGCCGTGGCATCGGGCGGCAGGGGGCTCAGGCCTCGGGATACGCCTCGACGTCGGGCGTGATCTCCGCCGAGCGGGCCTCTACCGCGGAGCGCACGATGTCGTCCAGTCCGTGCTCGGACTTCCAGCCGAGGGTCTTCGCGATGCGGTCGGCGGAGCAGATCAGCCGGGCGGGGTCGCCGGCGCGGCGCTCCCCGATCTCGGGGGTGATCTCGATGCCCTTCGCGCGGGCGATCGCCTGGATCACCTCGAGCACGCTCGAGCCCTCGCCGGTGCCGACGTTGAAGGTGCGGTGGGGCCGCTCCTCACCGCGCAGGTAGTCCAGCGCCGCGATGTGGGCGTGGGCGAGGTCGAGCACGTGCACGTAGTCGCGGATGCAGGTGCCGTCGGGGGTGTCGTAGTCGTCGCCGAAGACGATCGGGGCCTTCCCCTGCTCGAGACGGTCCAGCACGATCGGGACCAGGTTCATCACGGCCGTGTCCGCGAGCTCGGGCCAGCCGGCGCCGGCGACGTTGAAGTAGCGCAGGGCGACGGTGCGCATGCCGTGGGCGCGCTCGGCATCGGCCAGCATCCACTCCCCGACGTACTTGGTCGCGCCGTAGGGGTTGATCGGCTGCGGGGCGAGGTCCTCGGTGACCAGGTCCACGTCCGGTACGCCGTAGACGGCGGCGGAGGAGGAGAAGACCACGTCCCGCACCCCGGCGCTCGCACAGGCCGCGAGCACGTTGGCCAGGCCCGCGATGTTGTCGTGCCAGTACATCTCCGGGTTCTCGACGGACTCCCCGACCTGCTTGTGGGCGGCGAAGTGGATCACCGAGTCCGCGCCGGAGGCCCGCAGGTGGAAGGCGAGCTTCTCGCGCGCATCGGGCAGGGTGACGTCGAGCTCGATGAGCTCGGCCCCCTCCGTCCGGCCGCGCAGGCCGGTCGAGAGGTCGTCGACCACGACCACCTGCTGCCCCTGCTCCAGGAGGAGTCGCACCACGTGCGACCCGATGTATCCGGCACCACCGATCACGAGAGTCGTCATGGTCCGAAGCCTACCGGCCGCCGCCGCGCGCCCCGACCTCCCCACACCCGGCCGGCCTACGGGCGGCGGCCGCTCGGGCAGGCCGCTCCGGGCGCGGCGGGGCGACCGGTCGGGAGGCTCCGCCCGGCCACCCGGCGTCGGTCAGCTCCAGGAGCTGGCGACCGGACGGCCCTCGGCGTAGCCGGCGGCGCTCTGCAGCCCGATCACGGCCCGCTCGCGGAACTCCTCGGTGCTGGCCGCGCCCGCGTAGGTGAAGGAGGAGCGCACCCCGGCGGTGATCTCGTCGAGGAGGTCCTCGACGCCGCCGCGGCCGTCGGCGAGGTACATCCGGGAGGTGGAGATCCCCTCCTCGAACAGGCCCTTGCGGGCCCGGGCGAAGGCGTCCTCGTGGGCGGTGCGATGGGAGACGGCCCGCTTGGAGGCCATGCCGAAGGACTCCTTGTAGCGTCGACCGGACTCGTCGGTGCGCATCTGCCCGGGCGACTCGTAGGTGCCCGCGAACCAGGAGCCGATCATCACGTTCGAAGCACCGGCGGCGAGGGCGAGGGCGACGTCGCGCGGGTGGCGCACACCGCCGTCGGCCCAGACGCTGCCGCCCAGGCGGCGGGCCTCGGCCGCGCACTCGAGCACGGCGGAGAACTGGGGGCGGCCGACGCCGGTCATCATGCGGGTGGTGCACATGGCGCCCGGGCCCACGCCGACCTTGACGATGTCGGCACCGGCCTCGATCAGCTCGCGGGTGCCCTCGGCGGTGACGATGTTGCCCGCGGCCAGGCGCACGGCCGTCCCCTCGCGGGGGCCGAGCTCGGCCCGGGCGGTGCGGATCGCCTCGATCATCCTGTCCTGGTGGCCGTGGGCGGTGTCCAGCACGATCACGTCCGCCCCGACGTCGACGAGGCCGCGGACCCTGCCCGCGACGTCGGCGTTGATCCCGACGGCGACGGCGATGCGCAGGCGGCCCTCGACGTCGGTGGCCGGGCAGTAGATGGTCGAGCGCAGCACGCCGGTGGCGGTGAGCACTCCCCTCAGCGCGCCCTCCGCGTCCACGACCACGGCGGCGTCGTGGTGCGTCGCGGCAATGCGAGCGTGCAGGCGCGAGGGCTCGACCTCGAGGTCCTCGGGGGTCAGGATCGGCACGTCGGTGCTGAGCTCGTCGCCGACCTGGGCGAACGAGTCCCGACCGGCGATCTCCTCGGCGGAGATGGTGCCGAGGGGGCGGCGGTCCTCGTCGATCACGACCACGATGCCGTGGGGACGCTTGGGCAGCAGGTCCGCGGCCTGGCCGAGGGTGCCGTCGACGGTCAGGGTGAGCGGGTGGTCCACGAGCAGGTCCCGGGACTTCACGGAGCGGACGATCGAGTCGATGCGCTCGGGGGCGAGGTCCTGCGGGAGGACGGCGAGGCCGCCGCGGCGCGCCATGACCTCCGCCATGCGACGTCCTGCGACAGCGGTCATGTTCGCGGCGATCAGCGGGATCGTGGTGCCGGTGCCGTCGTCGCTGCCGAGGTCGACGTCGAAGCGGGAGGTGATCGCGGAACGACCGGGCAGGAAGAAGCAGTCGTCGTAGGTCAGGTCGGTCGTCGGGGTATGGATCAGGCGCATGGGCACCATGCTACGTACGGTGCGTGAGCGCGGTCCCGTGCGGCGCCCGGGAGCGGACCTCCACGAGGCCCACACAGCGATCTGTGCGTCCTGTCGCAGGCATATCCCTAGGATGTGGCGTATGACGGACCCCTTCTCGGCCCCGCGCCGCAGCCGCCGTCGGTCCGGACGGCACAGGCAGCAACCGGTCCGACGCACGGAATCCACGCCGCTCCCCAAGGAGCAGGCTCGACGGAACCGTGACGCGGCCTTCGGCGCCCCGAACCCCAAGCGCACCTGGATCGACACCCCGGCGGCGCCCGCCTCCGCGCCCTCGGCACCCGAGGCCCCGGCCGACGAGCGGACCGCCGACGCCCGGTCTGCTGACGCGCGCCCCTCGGACACTGTGCCCGTCGGCACCGGGCGTGCCGACGCGCGCCCTGCGGACCCGCGGGAGACCGACGCCCGGACCGACGAAGCGCGTCCGGCCGAGGCCCCCGCGCCCCGGGCCACGACTCCCACCAGCTCCTCGCGCACCGTCCGAGGCGGACGGTCCGCATCGCGGGCGTCCGCGGCCTCCTCGACCGGCTCCCTGCCGCACACCGCCGAGCGCCGCTCCTTCCCGGGCGCCGCACCTCGCTCGGACGAGCCTGCCGCGGCGGCCTCTGCGACGAACGGCACCGCGCCCGCCCCGAGCGGCACTGCGGGAGCCGCGACCGGCGCTTCCCGGAGCGACGCGACGAGCTCTGCGACGGAGCGAGGGACCATGACGGACGCCGCGGCCGAGGTGCCGCGCACCGCGCCGTCCTCCTCGGGTGCGGAACAGACCGGTGCGTCCGCGCCGCGGGGGCCCGAGCGGGCCGTCCCGCGACGGCCCCGTGGACGGCGCGCCGCCTTCCCCCTCGAGCAGCTCGAGACCTCCGCCGACGGCGGCCCGGGCGAGTCGGCACCGTCCCCGTCCCCGCGCGGACGACGTGCAGCGGGCGTCCGGACCCCGGCCGACGAGGCGACGCCGGCGAGCGCCGCCCCCTCCGGGAGCGGCCCCGCCGCTGCCCCCTCGGGCACCGCATCCGCTCCGAGCACCGCAGCCGGCTCCGGCACCGCTGCGGCCGCGGGCACCGCGGCGGCTGCCGGCGCCTCGGCGGCGGGCTCTGCGAGCTCCTCGCCGCAAGACGCCTGGACCACGTCCGACCAGACGCCCGCGCCGGCCGAGGCGCCCCTCGCCCCCGATCACGAGGTCGCCCCCGTCGTCCCCTCCCCCGCGGAGCCCGAGGACGACGCGGAGCACGCCTCCCCCCACGACGAGGAGAACGCCCTCGCGCACGACCGCGCCGCACGCGGCACCGACGAGCCCGGCTCCTCCCCCGCGTCCGCGGCCCCCGCCGGGGACCACGACGCACCGCGGGACGAGGACCGCGAGGGTGTCCGTGACCGTCCGGTCGCCGTCGCCGCGGCCGCTCTCGGCGCGGGAGCCGGGGTCTCCGCCGCCGCGAGCTCGGGTGCCGCAGCCTCCGGCGCCGCGAGCACCGGTGACGCCGGCGGCGCGAGCCTCCAGGGCGCCGGCGACGGCGCCGGTCGGGGCGGAGAGGCCTCCGGCGGAGGCCGCAGCGGCTCGGGCGGCTCCGGCGACTCGCGCTCCGGCGGGGACCGTCCCTCGTCGGACGACGGCTCCCTCGCGAAGGTCGCCGGCTGGACCGTGCTGACCTCCGCGCTGCCCGGCTCCGGCCTCGTCACCACGCGGATGCGACAGATCGGCGTCATCATGCTCGCCGTGCTCCTCCTCGCGGTCGCGACGATCGCGGCGGTCCTCGTGATCGGCGACCCGCTGCGGATCGCGGCGACGCTGGGCACCCACCGCGGGGTGCTGATCGGCGCGCTCCTCGTGGTGGTGGTCGTCGGCCTCGTGTGGTGCCTGCAGATCGTGCTGGCGAACCTCGCCCAGACCACCAAGGAACGGCTCGAGGGCGCGAAGCGCTATCTCGCGCTCGCCCTGGCGGCCGTGATGGTCGTCGCGGTCGCGGTGCCCTTCGGCCGCGGCGTGCAGTCCCTCTGGGCGCTGCAGGGCCTGTTCGGCTCCACGAGCGTCTTCGGCGGCGACGGCGAAGGGCTCGCCGAGGGACCGGACCCGTGGGCGGACACCCCGCGCCTGAACATCATGCTGCTGGGCCAGGACGCCGGCGCCGATCGCACCGGCACCCGCCCCGACACGCTCATGGTCGCCTCGATCGACACGAAGACCGGTCAGACCGCTCTGTTCTCGATCCCCCGCAACCTCGAGAACGTCGAGTTCCCCGAGGGGACGGTCGCCGCGGAGGAGTTCCCCGACGGCTTCGACTACTACGGGAAGGACGAGAACCTCATCAACGCCGTGTGGGCGTGGGCCGAGGAGAACAAGGACCTCTTCCCGGGCGATCCCGAGCCGGGCCTGACCGCGACCCGCTGGGCCGTCGAGGAGACCCTCGGGATCTCCACCGACTACTACGCGATGGTGAACCTCAAGGGCTTCGAGGACCTCATCAACGCCCTGGGCGGCGTGGACCTCGTCGTCGAGCGGCGGATCCCGATCGGCGGCGGCGCGAGCGAGGTCGAGGGCTACATCGAGCCCGGCGAGCAGAAGCTCGACGGCTACCACGCGCTGTGGTACGCCCGCTCCCGCGAGGGCTCCGACGACTTCAACCGCATGTGCCGCCAGCAGCGCATCGTGCGCGCCGTGAGCGAGGAGGCGGACCCCACCTCCCTCGCGCTGTCCATCCCGCGCCTGGTGACCGCGACCGAGGAGAACATCCAGACCGACATCCCCGTCGGCAACGTGGACGCCTTCGTGGAGCTCGCTCTGCGCATCAAGGACGGCGGCTTCACCTCCTACCCGATCACGCAGGACGTCACCTTCTCCGGGAACCCGGACTGGGAGTACCTCGAGGAGTGGACGGATGCCTCGATCCAGGACTCGATGAAGAACGACCCGCCGGAGTCCGTGGAGGGCGAGACCGAGCCCGGCTCGACCGAGCCCGCGGAGACCGGCGCCCCGCCGGAGGAGGACACCGCCACCACCGAGGAGCCGACCGCCGAGGCGACCACCACGGAGGAGGAGACCACCACCGAGGAATCCACCACCGAGGAGGAGTCCTCGAGCGCGACGACCTCGGCGCCCACCGAGGAGGCCACCCCGACGGACGCGCCGGAGATCGAGCAGGACCCGCTGAAATCCTGCCTGCCGGGCGCGGAGGGCTGAGGACCTCCCTCGACGCGGAGAACGGGGGCGGCCCGGGGCAGATGCCCCGGGCCGCCCCCGTTCCGTGCGCCGTGAGACCGACCGCGGTCGGTCCACGAGCCGGATCAGTCCACCAGCTCGTTCAGTCCACGAGCTGGAGCAGCGCGTTCTCGATCAGCTCGGGCATCGCCGGGTGGATCCAGTACTGGGTGGTGGCGATGTCGCGGGCGGTCTGCCCGGTGCTCATCGCCTGGATCAGCAGCTGGATCAGCGTCGTCGCCTCGGGGCCGATCAGGTGGGCGCCGAGGATCTCGGTGGTCTCCGCGTCCGCGATGATCTTCGCGAAGCCGGTGGTGTCCTCCAGCGCCCAGCCGTAGGCGATCGAGGCGTACTCCTGCACCGCCACGCGCACCTCGCGGCCGCTCGCGCGCGCGGTCTCCTCGTCCATCCCCACCCAGGCGACGTGGGGATGGGTGAACACGCCGCTCGGGACCGGCATCGTGTCGGAGCGCCGCAGCTGCTCGGGGTGCAGCACGTTGTGCCGCACGATCCGCTGCTCGTGGTTCGCGACGTGCTTGAGCTGGTGGGGGCTGGAGAGGTCGCCGAAGGCGAAGACGCCCTCGCGCACCTCTCCCCCGGCGAGGACGCGCTGGTACGCGTCGACCTCGACGCGGCCGTCCTCGGCGACGTCGATCCCCGCGGCCCGCACGTCCAGCAGGTCGGAGTTGGGACGACGACCGACGGCGACGAGCAGCTCCTCGGCCCGCAGCGTCTCCTCGCGGCCCTCTCGCGTGCCCCGCAGCTCGACCCCGTCGGCCGTGCGTCGGGCCGAGGTGGTGTCGAAGCCGGTCACCAAGTGCAGCCGCTCACCGAGCAGCTCGGTCAGGCGCGCGGAGATGTCGGCGTCGGCGGCGCGCAGCACCCGCTGCGAGCGGGCGATCAGGGTGACCTCGACGCCGAGCGCGGAGAGCACGTGCGCCATCTCGACGGCGACCACCCCGGAGCCGAGGATCGCGAGGGAGGCGGGCAGCGCCTCCACGCGCATGATCGTGTCGGAGGTGTGCGGGGCGAGGTCCGCGAGCCCGTCGATCGGCGGGAGGACGGGCCGGGAGCCGGCGCCGAGCACGATGGTGTCGGCGGTGATCCGCTGCCGGCTGCCGTCGTTGCCGTCGACGAGCAGCTCCTTCTCCCCCACGAAGCGGGCGGTGCCGCGCAGCAGGGTGAGGTTCGCGTTGTCCTCGTGGTCGCGGCGGTAGGCCTCGCCGCCGGCGGTGATCGGGTCGATGCGCCCGAAGATGCGGTCGCGGATCGCCGGCCAGTCGACGTGCTGCAGCTGCTCGGTCAGGCCGAAGCGGGCCGCGTCCGCGGGGGTCGCCGCGAGATCCGCGGTGTGCACGAACATCTTCGTGGGGATGCAGCCCAGGTTCAGGCAGGTCCCGCCGAACACGCGGTCGGGGCCGACGCCCCGATCGATCTGCACGATGGTGCGGTCGGCGAGATCGGGGCCTGGGAAGGAGTTCGCCGAGCCGGAGCCGATGAGGGCGATGTCGTAATGGGTCGTCTCAGTCACCGCCTCAGGCTAGCCCCGCGCCGATGCCGATGATGTGGCCCAGATCCCCCATGGACCGTCAAGTCACACCAAGTCGCACCATGCTCGCCCGGCGCGGGCAAAACCTCGTTCAAAACGAGGGGGCGGCCCTTTCAACTCGGTGTTCCTCCCCGGGGCCCGGCTCCTACCGTGGATGCCACGTCCACAGCCCATCGGCCCGGCACCCGCCCCCGCGGTGCGGCCGCGCGGCACGGGAACGGCCTCCCCGCCCGGGGAGCCGGGCACGATCCCCCTCCCCGAGGGTCGTCACCGCAGGACGCACGGACCAACAGGACACCCGCCTCGCCCCGAGGCCGTTAGGAACACACCGCATCATGGCTCTGAACAACTCGCACCGCGCGCTCGGCCGCGCCCGCACCCCTCTCCTCCCCGCCCGCCGCGCCGCGGCCGGAGCGGGCGGCGCCGCCGTCCTCGGTTCGGTGCTGCTCGGCACCGCCTTCACCGGCGGCGCCGCCCACGCGAACGACCTGGCGCTGATGGAGGACTCCTCCTCGCAGTCCACCGCCGCCGATCAGGCCCCGGCCGCCGACACCGCCTCCACCTCGGCCGAGACCTCGGCCGAGACGCTGCGCCGCGGCGACTCCGGCGCCTCCGTCGAGCAGCTCCAGTCCGCGCTCAACGACCGCGGCGCCGACCTGCCCGTCACGGGCTTCTTCGGCTCGATGACCGAGGACGCGGTCCAGGACGTCCAGTCCTCCGCCGGCATCGCCGTGGACGGCGTGGTCGGCCCCGACACCCGCGCCGCCCTCGAGGGCGGGAGCGGCTCGGTCGACTCCGGCTCCGAGGCCACCATCTCGACCACCTCCGCCCCCGCCGGCAGCGCCGCGGTCAGCACCGCCTCGACCTCCACCTCCGGCAATGCGATCGTCGACGCGGCCCGCACCGCCCTCGGCACCCCCTACGCCTGGGGCGAGTCCTCGCTCAGCGGCATGGACTGCTCGGGCCTGGTGGCCCACGCCTACGGTCAGGCAGGCATCGACGTGCCCCGCACCAGCAGCCAGCAGGCCGCCGCGGGGCAGAGCATCTCGCAGTCCGAGCTGCAGCCCGGCGACCTCGTGGTGTGGCCCGGCCACATCGCGATCTACTCCGGCGACGGCAAGATCATCGACGCCTCCGGCTCCAAGCAGCAGGTCGTCGAGCGCGAGATCTGGGGCAACCCGACCGACTTCGTCACCTACCGCTGAGCCGCCGGCTCACCCGCTGAGCCCCGGCTCCCTCGCCGAGGTGCTCCGCACCACCGCGCCGCAGGCCCGGTCCCGTTCCACGGGGCCGGGCCTGCGGCATGTGACGAGTGGGCAGAGGAGGCCGGTCGGCGGCGGGCAGGGCGGCAACGCGGCGGGGCGGCGACGGGGCGGGGTGGCAGTATTGCCTCCGGTCCGTGTCCCTCCCGATCCGAGGAGCCCTCATGTCGTCGACCCGTCACCCCGCCGATGCGCACGACGTGATCCGCGTGCGCGGTGCCCGGGAGAACAACCTCCGCGACCTCTCCCTGGACCTGCCCAAGCGGCGGCTGACCGTCTTCACGGGCGTCTCCGGCTCCGGGAAGAGCTCGCTGGTGTTCGGGACGATCGCCGCCGAGTCCCAGCGGATGATCAACGAGACCTACTCCTCCTTCGTGCAGGGCTTCATGCCGCAGCTGGCCCGGCCCGACGTGGACGAGCTCTCGGGCCTGACCACCGCGATCATCGTGGACCAGGAGCGGATGGGCGCGAACGTCCGCTCCACCGTCGGCACCGTCACCGACGCGAACGCGCACCTGCGCACCCTCTACTCCAAGCTCGCCGAGCCGCACGTGGGCGGGCCCGGCGCCTTCTCCTTCAACGTCCCCTCGGTCACCGCCGCGGGCGCGATGACGGTCCAGAAGGGCGCGAGGACCATCGCCGAGAAGACCACCTTCTCCCGCGTGGGCGGGATGTGCCCGCGCTGCGAGGGCATCGGGAAGATCTCCGACGTCGACCTCGCCGAGCTCTACGACGAGGACAGGACCCTCGAGGAGGGCCCCTTCACCATCCCCGGCTACGTGCCCGGCGGCTGGTACGTGAAGATCTTCGCATCCTCCGGCTTCTATCCCGCCGACAAGCCGATCCGGTCCTTCACGAAGCGTCAGATGCACGACTTCCTGTACAAGGAGCCCACCAAGATCTCGATCGACGGGATGAACATGACCTATGAGGGGCTGATCCCGAAGATCCAGAAGTCGATGCTCACCAAGGACCGCGACGCGATGCAGCCGCACGTGCGCGCCTTCGTGGACCGTGCGGTCCGGTTCATCACCTGCCCCGACTGCGAGGGGACGCGACTGGCCGAGCATGCCCGCACCGCCCTGATCGACGGCGTCTCGATCGCCGAGGCGACCTCCTGGCAGATCACCGACCTCGCCGCATGGGTGGAGCGGCTGCGGGAGCAGCACACCTCCGCGTCCGTCGCCCCGCTGCTGGGGAACCTCTCCGCGCTGCTGGGCTCCTTCGTGCGGATCGGGCTCGGCTATCTCTCCCTGGACCGCCCCTCCGGCACCCTCTCCGGCGGAGAGTCCCAGCGCACCCGCATGATCCGCCACCTCGGCTCGGCCCTGACCGACGTCACCTACGTCTTCGACGAGCCGACGATCGGCCTGCACCCCCACGACATCGCGAGCATGAACGCGCTGCTGCTCTCGCTGAGGGACAAGGGCAACACCGTCCTGGTCGTCGAGCACAAGCCCGAGACCATCGCGATCGCCGATCACGTGGTCGACCTCGGCCCGCGCGCCGGTGCCCACGGCGGCCAGCTGCAGTACGAGGGCGATCTCACCGGCCTGCTCGCCTCCGACACCCTCACGGGCACGCACCTGGAACGTCGGGTCCAGCTCAAGGAGCAGCTGCGCGAGCGCAGCGGCGCCCTCGAGATCCGCGGCGCCGACGCGCACAACCTCCGCCGCGTGGACGTCGACGTGCCACTCGGGGTGCTGACCGTGGTCACAGGCGTGGCCGGGTCCGGCAAGAGCTCCCTGATCCACGGCTCCCTCCCCGCCTCGGAGGATGTCGTGGTGGTGGACCAGAGCGCGATCCGCGGCTCGCGCCGCTCGAACCCCGCCACCTACACCGGGCTGCTCGACCCGATCCGCAAGGCCTTCGCGAAGGCGAACGGGGTGGGGCCCGCCCTGTTCTCCAACAACTCCGAGGGCGCCTGCCCGGTGTGCAAGGGCGCCGGCGTCATCTACACCGAGCTCGGCTTCATGGAGACGGTCTCCACCCCGTGCGAGGAGTGCGAGGGCCGACGTTTCCAGGCCTCCGTGCTCGAGCACACCCTCGGCGAGGGCGAGCAGGCGCGCAGCATCGCCGACGTGCTCGAGATGTCGGTCGAGCAGGCGCGGGAGTTCTTCACCTCCGCCGGCGCGAAGGTGCCCGCGGCCGCGAAGCTGCTGGGGCACATGGAGGACGTCGGCCTCGGCTATCTCACCATCGGCCAGCCCCTGACCACCCTCTCCGGAGGCGAGCGGCAGCGCCTGCGGCTCGCCACCCACATGGGAGACAAGGGCGGGATCGTGGTGCTCGACGAGCCGACGACCGGCCTGCACCTGGCCGACGTCGACCAGCTCCTCGCCCTGCTGGACCGCCTCGTCGACTCGGGCAAGACCCTGCTCGTCATCGAGCACCACCAGGCCGTGATGGCCCATGCCGACTGGATCATCGACCTGGGCCCCGGGGCGGGCGCCGACGGCGGCCGCATCGTCTTCGAGGGCACGCCGGCGCAGCTGGTCGAGGAGGCCTCGACCCTCACCGGGAAGCATCTGCGGGAGTACGTCGGCGGCTGAGCGCTCCCGCACCGTCCGAGAAACACTTCTGCGCAGCACCGAGGAGAGCTCGATGCGCATCCACCACCTCGACTGCGGCACCCTGCGCACCCCCGTCGGCCGGATGGTCTGCCATGTCCTGCTGCTGGAGGTCGAGGACCGGCTGGTGCTGGTCGACACCGGCTTCGGCACGGAGGACGTGCGCGACCCGCATCGACCCTCGCCCTCGACCCGGAGGTGCGGATCGTGAACTCCCACGACCTCTCCCTGTTCGAGGAGGCCCGGGCGGCCGGCGGCGCCCCGGGCACGTCAGCCGTCTGACGGGCCCGACGGCGACGGGACGTACGCTGTCCGTCGTGTCCCGTCCCGTCCCCGCCGCCCTGCTCCCCTGGCTCGACGCGCTGCTGTGCCCGCACTGCCGGGAGCCGTTCGCGCTCACCGATCGCACCCTCCGCTGCCCGAGCGGCCACAGCTTCGACCTGGCCCGCGCGGGGTACGTCTCGCTGCTGCCCGGCAGCGCCCCCATCAGCGGGGACGACGACGACATGGCCCGGGCCCGGGACTCCTTCCTCTCCACCGGCGCGTACGACGCCCTGCGGGCGCTCACCGCGGATCTCGCCGCCCGGGCGCTCGAGGGCACGGACGATCCGCGCGTGCTCGACATCGGCTGCGGCACCGGCCACTACCTCTCCTCGGTGCTGGACCGCGTCCCCGGGGCGCAGGGGCTCGGCGTGGACACCGCACCGCGGGCCCTGCGCTTCGCCGCCCGCGCCCACGACCGGGCCGCCGCGGCCGGCTGGGACGTGTTCTCGCCCTTCCCCCTGCGGGATGCGGGCGTCGACCTCGTGATGGACGTGTTCGCGCCCCGGAACCCGGCGGAGTTCGCGCGGGTGCTGCGCCCGGGCGGGCGCCTGCTCGTGGTGCGGCCCGCGGCCGAGCACCTGGCCGAGCTGCGCGAGCACGTGCCGGGGATGGTCCGGCCGGACCCGCGCAAGGAGGAGCGGCTCGCCGAGGCGCTCGCCCCGCACTTCGCCGTCGAGGACTCCCGTCCGCTGCGGTTCACGGTCGCCCTCGACGATGCGATGGCCCGGTACCTGGTCGCGATGACTCCCAGCGCCCGTCACGTGGACCTCGCCGCTCTCGACGGCCTCGACGGCCCCGGCGGGGCGCCCCGCGAGGTGACCGTCTCGGTGCTCGCCAGTCTGCACCGTCCGCGCTGAGCGCTCGCCGCTCCCGCCCAGGCTCGGCGCCGCCCCTCGCCTAGGCTGAGGGTCCCGTCCGTCCCACCCCAGGAGCGTCGTGTCCTCGTCCGCCCCCTTCCGCCGCCGTGCCGCCTTCCTCGACTTCGACGGCACCCTCGCCGAGAGCGGGATCGTCCCGCGCGCCCAGGCCGAGGCGGTGCTCGCCGCCCGCGCGGCCGGCCATGCGGTCCTGCTGAGCACCGGGCGGCCCGCCTCGATCGTCGCCTCCGACGTCGCCGCGCTGTTCGACGGCGTGATCACCTCGGCGGGCGGGCACATTCGGATCGGTGAGGAGCTGCTGCGCGATGTGCGCTTCCCCGCCGCGCTCGCCCGGCGCACGGTCGAGGTGCTCGAGGCGCACGGCGCCGCCTACGCGCTCGAGGCGCCCGAGGCGCTGTGGTGCTCGGCCTCGTCGGCCGATCGCCTCGAGCGTCGCCGCCGCGGGTCGCCCGTCCCCGCCGCGGGCGAGCTGGGGCGGGGCTTCGCCGACATCCTCGAGGCGATCTCGGTGCCCGAGGATCCGGCCGCCGTCTCCTTCGCGAAGATCTCGGTGTGGAGCTCGCCGGTGCCGATCGAACAGCTCGCCGCGGAGGTCGGCCCCGAGGTCGGGGCGCTGCCGAACTCGATCTCGGAGGACGGCCGCGGCTCCGGGGAGCTGCACCTCGCCGAGGTCGACAAGGCCGACGGGCTGCGCCTCGCGGCCGATCACCTGGGGGTGGGCATCGAGGACACGGTCGCGGTGGGCGACGGGCCGAACGATCTGGGGATGCTGCGGGCCGCGGGCACGGGAGTCGCCATCCGCGGCTCCCGTCCCGAGGTGCTCGCCGCGGCGGACATGGAGGTCGCTCCCCCGTCCGAGCACGGCGTGGAGGAGGCGTTCGCCCGCCTCGGCATGCTCTAGCTGCTGCGGCGCAGCCCGATCAGCACGAGCCCGACGGCGGCGACCAGCGCCCCGGCCCCGAGCATGATGACGCCCTGGGGCATCACCTCGGCGGCGAAGCGCTGCTCGAAGACCTGCACGATCGGGCCGAGGAACACCGCCTGATCGACGGCATCGGGGACGAGGCCCTCGATGCGGGTGGTGAGCAGCCATGTCAAGAGCCCGGCGAGCACGGCGCCGATCCCGGCGAGGGTGAGCATGAGGCGACGGTGCCCGGCGACGAGGACCGCGAGCACGGCCAGTCCCAGGGCGATCGGCCCGGCCCGGTGCGCCCAGGGGTCCAGCACGGTGGCGCGGTGCAGCAGCGGCACGTCGGGGATGCTGGCGAGGGTCACGCTCGCCTCCCCCGGGCGGGGAAGATCTCCGATCAGCGGCAGGGTGTCCTCGACCCCGGTGAGCAGGGAGTCGATGAGCGGCAGCAGGTCCACGTCCAGGGGCGAGGCGCCGGGGGTGAACAGCGCACCGTGCAGCTCGACCATCGCCCGGTCCCACACCTCCGTGTAGGCCTCGGTGCCGGTGACCTTCGAGGCCTGCTCCTGGAGGAGCGGCGTGGCCCGGTCGGAGACGAACCCGGGGACGAGCTCGTGGTCCAGCGCCTCGTCCACGGCGCTGTCGGTGAGGGAGCGCTGCAGGGTGGCGTCCTCGGCGAGCGGCTGGGTGATCGCGAGGAACCCCTCCTGGTCCACGACGTTGCGCTCGATCCAGGCCCCGGGCAGCCAGAGGGCGCCGAGCAGCGTCGCCGCGGTCAGCAGCAGGACGGAGAGCAGATCACGCAGGGAGGACACCAGGACACGGTACCGCCGTACCTCTCGCCCGTCGCCGTGTCCTCCCCCACGCACGACGACGGCCCCGCCTCGCCCGGGAGGGGCGCGGCGGGGCCGTCGAGGGGCAGGGTCGTTCAGCCGCCGATGCGGATGAAGGTCCAGCTGCCGGAGTAGATGTTGCGCTCGGAGGTGTCCACGCGGCTGTTGCCGGCGTCGACGAACTGGTTGCCACCGGCGTAGATGCCGATGTGACCGGGCTTGTAGACGAGGTCGCCAGGGCGGGCCTCGGAGCGCGGGATCACGGTGCCGGCGGCGGCCTGGTCGCTCGCGCCGCGGGGAAGGCTGATGCCGTGCTGGGCGTAGACCCACTGCACGAGGCCGGAGCAGTCCCAGCCCGACGGGGAGGTGCCGCCGTAGACGTAAGGGGTGCCGATGCCGGAGCGGGCGGTGGCGAGGATGGAGCTGCCCTTGGCGGCGGAGGGAGCCGGGGCGGACTCCTCCTGCTCCTCGGAGGAGCTGCTCTCGGAGCGCTCGGAGCTGCGGGACTCGTCCGCGCTGCTCTCCTGCTGCTCGTCCTCGGCCGGCTCCTCGCGCTCGTCGGAGCGGGAGGAGGTCTCCGCGGAGTCGTCCTCGCGGGTCTCGGTCTGCTCGTCGGCGGGCTCGGTCTCCTGCGCCTCGGCCTGCTCCTGCTCGGCCTGCTCCTGCTCGGCCTGCTCCTGCTCGGCCTCCTCCTGCGCGGCCTGCTCGGCGGCCTCGCGCTCGGCGGCCTCGGCGGCGGCGATCTCCTCGGTGGTCGGGCCGACCTCGACGGAGAAGGCGGTGCCGGCGGCGGGGGCGAGGGCGGCGACGGCGGCCTCGTCCCCGGCGCCCTCAGCGTCCTCGGCACCGTCCGCGGCGGGGATGCCGACGGCGGGGGCGGCGACGGCGGGCAGCACCGCGGCGCCGGCGTCGGCGCGGGGGGCCTCGGCC
>NZ_BCAK01000028.1:0-48200 GCF_001293905.1 Brachybacterium sp. SW0106-09 | reverse complement strand
GCATCCACGGCGGGCACGCGCATGTGCGCCCAGCGCTGTCGCCAGTCCTTCTTCCACTGCGTGAACTCCGCGAAGGGGTAGACCATGTTCGTCTCGTCCACGTCCGGATAGCCGTCGGCGCCGGGCTGGACGACGAACAGCGTCCTGTCGTCGACGAAGGGGGCGGTGCGGTAGCCGCTCTGGCCGCGTCGCACGTAGTCGAAGACGACGGTGTCCGCGGACGGCGCGGTGGTGAGCCGCTTGCTGCCGGTGTAGACGTCCTGGACGGTGCCCTGCGCGGCGGCGAGGGGTCCCCACAGGCCGGCGGCCTCGGCCAGCTGGATCACGAGCGCCGAGCGGCCGAGCTCCCACAGGTGCACGCCGTCGGCCGTGGTGATGTCGAACAGCCCGTGCTCGCGCTCGGCGGCGCAGAATCGCTCGAACATCTCGCCGTAGGACCAGGGCGGGGTGATCCGTCGGCGGGAGGCGCCGTCGCGCAGCTCGAGCCAGTCGTACTCGCCCTGGATGCGGACCGTGGGCCGCTTCTCGGTGCCGGCGTTGGTCACCTGGACGCCGCCGCCGGAGTTGATCGGGGCGCCGAAGGAGTCGACGCCGCCGGTGACGGGGAACCAGGGGTGGCGGGGGATCTCGCGGTGGGTCGGCGCGGGCTCGGTGACCGCGACCGCCTTGACGAGCATCGAGGCGGCGGTGGAGGCGTAGGTCCTCGCGACCTGGCCGACGGAGCCCATCGCCTGGGTGGGGAGCCCGACGGCCTTTCCGAGGCCACCGAGGGCCCCCGCGGAGCCGCCGCTCGAGCTGGCGGGGGCCGACGTGCCGGCCGGCGCGTCCGCCGATGCGTCGGGGGCCGACGGGGCGACCGGTGCCTGGGCGGCGGCCGCCGGCGCCTCGGTCGACGGGATCCCGGCGTCGGACCCGGGCTGCGCCTCGGCCGACGGGTCGGGAGCGGATGTCGACTCCGCCGTCTCCTGCTCGGTGCGCTCGGGCGCCCCGTCGGCAGGCGGCGTCGCGTCGCCCGAGGGCTTCGCGGCCCGGAGCGCGGGCAGGGCGGGCATGAGCTGGCGCAGCTTCCAGGTCACGGCGTCGACGCCCTGGGCACCGAACTCGGCCAGGTCCGACGGGGTGGTGCGCCAGGAGACGTGCTTCGCCCCGCCGCGCGAGGCGAGGAGCGTGTCGACGACCGGCGGCGTGCCGCCGCCGTAGTCGGCGTCCCGGCGCAGCCGGGGCAGGACGGGGAGCGTCCCGCCGTGCGCGGGGCCGGCGAGGTAGTGGCGGTCGGTGCCGCCGGGGGTCGTGGTGTACGAGACGACGCCGCGGCTCCCGACGGGGAACTCGATCACGGTGGTCCCGCCCTCGCGGCGCACCGCGGGGCGGAGGATGCGATCGCCGTCGTCCACCTGGACGTCGTGCAGGTCCGCGGCGGAGCGCACGGTGACCTGGTGCGTCCGGCGCAGGCCGGAGCGCGTGACGCGGTGGCTGATCGCGCTCGCGGGCACGGGCTCCTCGCCCTCGGTCGAGAACACGGCCGAGAGGTCGAGGGAGCGGCCCGGGGGCGGGCCGAGCACGGCGCCGTACTTCGCCACGACCGCCTCGGCGGAGAAGCGCTCGTCGAAGATCTCGCGGGCGCGGCGGCCGAAGCGCTCGCGCAGCTGCGCGTCCGCGACCAGCTCGTCCAGCCGGGCGACGAGGGCGTCCACGTCGCCGACGGGGACGATGAACCCGCTGGCGCCGTCCTCGACCGCGTCCCGCGGCCCGAACTCGTAGTCGTAGGTGACGGTGGGCAGGCGGTGGTAGGCGGCCTCGAGGAGCGGGTACCCGAACCCCTCGGACAGCGAGGTCATCAGCACGATGTCGGCGCTGGAGTAGACGTCCTGCTCGGTGCCGAAGCCGGGGATCGAGACCCGGTCCCGCAGCCCGAGCGAATCGATCAGCTCGTTCACCGCGATGAAGTAGGGGTTCAGCGGGCTGATGTTGCCCCACAGGGTCAGGTGCACCGAGTCGTCCTCGAGCCGCGACAGGGCCCTGATCGCCTCGAGCTGGTTCTTGCGGTGCTGGAACGAGGCCGGCAGCACGATCTCGACGCCGGTCCGGGGCTTGCGCACCACCTGCGCGGGATGGTGGATGTTGGGGATGCACACCACGTCCGCGGCGTCGAAGCGCGAGGCGAACTGCTCGTTCAGCCCCTCGGCGACGGTCTGGACCCGGTCGATCACCTCCCGGGCCTCGTCCACCAGCGCCCAGAGCTCGTCGTGGTGGCGGTAGTCGCCGTGCACCTGCAGAAGGGTGCGGGGGCGCCGCTCCTGGCCGGCGAGGGCGCGCTGGAAGGCGAGGGCCTGGACCGGGGTCGTGAAGATCACGGTGTCCTCGGCGGTGAGCTCCTCGTTGAGCTGGCGCAGGGCGGCGAGCTGGTCGGCGGTGAAGGCGTACGGCGTCGCGTAGACGCGCCCGGTGAGGACGGGGTGGACGTTCTCGGCGAGCAGCCGGCCGCCCTCGGCGGGCAGCGTCTGGAGCACGTAGGCGGGGACCCCTGGATCCAGCGGCCAGCGCGGCATGGCGAGCTCGGCACCGTCCCCCGCTCCCAGGAAGCTCAGGACCGCCAGCGGGTATCCCCCACGATGCAGGGCGTTCGCGGTCTCCACCACGGACTTGTGGTAGCCGGTGGGGCCGGACAGCTCGTTGACGCAGATCAGGATCATGGTCCGCGCAGTCTATCCACGGGCCCCGCTCAGATCCGGTTCTTGCGGAGCGCCGCGAGTGCCCCGGTGATCAAGTGCACCGCTGCGCTCGGGACGGACAGCCGCTCCTGGCCCCGCAGCACCTGCCACACGGCGCGGACCGCACGGGTGCGGTCGGAGGAGTGCGAGTCCTCCTGCGCGGCGCGGTAGAGCGCCAGCGGCTCGTCGATCCCGGCGGCGGTGCCTCCCTCGCGCAGGATGCTCAGCCACAGCGCATAGTCCTCGGCCCCGGGGACGTCCGGCATCGTCACCGGTCCCGTGCGCTCGAGGTCGACCACAGCGGTGAGGTTGCCGATCACGTTGCGGCGCAGGAGACCCTCGCGGGTGAGCTCCGTCGGGACGTGCACGATGCGGCCCTCGGACTCGAAATCCGCGCCGGTGCCGGCGAAGTCGGCCGACACACGGTGGTAGCCGCAGTACAGAAGTGACGCACCGCTCGTCCGGGCGAGATCGAGCTGCCGCTGCAGCTTCTCGGGGAGCCACAGGTCGTCCGCATCGCAGAAGGCGAGGAAACGCCCGGTGCCGCTGGCGATGCCCGAGTTTCGGGCCGCGGCCGGGCCGCCGCTGCGCTCCCGGCGGATGATCCGCACCCGCGCATCTCCCTCCGCGAGCTCCTCGGCGATGCGCACGGTGTCGTCCGTGGAGGCGTCGTCGACCACCACCAGCTCGAGGGAGCGGAAGGTCTGATCGAGTACGCTTGTCACCGATTGGCGCAGGGTCCGCGCACCGTTGAACACCGGCATCACGACCGTCACCAGCGGAAGCGGATCCTTTGCGGTAGTCACGACGCACGATCATACCGACGCCCGAGGACGGCCCAGCCCGCCGCGCCCGTCCGGCTAGAGGAGAACGAACTTGGCAGATCAGAAGGCGGAGGTACCGCTCGCTCCGCGCCTGACATCCGCGGAGTCAGAAGCGCTCGCCGCGCGGGCGGGACTGGACGAGATGGGGGTCCGGCCCCCGCTGGGTCGCTATATCAAGCAGGTCTGGGAGCGGCGGTCGTTCATCTGGAACCTCTCCGCGTCCCGCGCGTACTCCCGCAACCAGGGCTCGTACCTGGGTCAGGCCTGGGCGATCCTGCGCCCCGTGCTCGACGCGGCCGTGTACGTGATCATCTTCGGGTTCCTGTTCCACGCGAGCGCCCCGGGGATCGACAACCGCGCGGCATTCATCACCATCGGGACGTTCACGTACACGCTGTTCCAGACCTCGGTGATGTCGGGCCTGAACTCCATCCCCACGAACCTGCAGCTGATCCGGTCCCACAAGTTCCCGCGCGCGGTCGTGCCGCTCGCGACGGTGATGACCGAGACCGTGCTCTTCGCCCCGATCCTGGTGGCGATGATCGTGGTGGTGCTGGTGACCGGCGTGCTGCCGGGCATGGGTGCGGTCATCCCGACCTGGTCGTGGCTGACGCTGCCCTTCGCGGCGGTCCTGCTCGCAGTGTTCTCCGCGGGCGTGGCCATGTTCTTCGCGCGTCTCGGCGCGCGCGCTCCGGACATCGCCAATGCGATGCCCTTCATCCTGACGCTGGGACGCTACGCCTCCGGCGCCATGTTCCTGATCCCGGCGATGGTCCCGGACGGGCTCTGGCTCAAGCCGCTCCTGATCCATCAGCCCGTGGCGATCTACCTGGAGCTGTTCCGTGCGGCGTTCGGCAACGAGCCGCTGATCCCGATGACAGCGGGCCTCTGGCTCGAGGCCACCGCCTGGGCGGTGGGCGTCTTCGCCATCGGATTCCTGTACTTCTGGCGCGCAGAGGAGACCTACGGTCGTGACTGAGGACATCGATTTCGAGATCGACCCCGAGAACCTCCCGGAGCGCGTGGACCGCGACAAGCCGCTGGGCGCCCCGTCGGTGGTGGTCGACGACCTGCACATCACGTACCGCGTGTTCGGCGCCCGCCGCAGCGGGACCACCAAGCAGCGCGCCTCGCTGTGGGACAAGATGGTCAGCATCGGCCGCCCCGACACCGGCCCGATCACCGAGGTGCCCGCCGTGCGCGGCGTGTCCTTCGTGGCCCATCATGGCGAGTCCATCGGCATCCTGGGCACCAACGGCTCGGGCAAGTCGACCCTGCTGCGGGCCGTGGCGGGGCTGCTGCCGCCGTCCTCGGGCCGTGTGTTCACCTCCGCCGAGCCGGAGCTGCTGGGCGTGAACGCGGCGATGCTCCCCCGGCTCACGGGCGAGCGCAACATCATGATCGGCGGTCTCGCCCTCGGGCTGAGCACCAAGGAGGTCAAGGAGAACATCCCGGGCGTGGCGGACTTCGCCGAGCTCGGCGACTTCCTGTACCTGCCGATGACGTCCTACTCCTCCGGCATGGCCTCGCGCCTGCGGTTCGCGATCTCGACGATCCGCACCCCCGAGATCCTCATGATCGACGAGGCCCTCGCCACCGGCGACGCCTCGTTCCGCAAGAAGAGCACCGCCCGGATCGAGGAGATCCGCGGACAGGCCGGCACCGTGTTCTTCGTGTCGCACTCGCTCGCCTCCGTGCGGGCGATGTGCACGCGCGCGCTCTGGATCGACAAGGGCGTGCTGGTGGCCGACGGCGACGTCGACGAGGTCGCGGACCTGTACCACGCCTACGTCGAGGGCCGCACCGACGCCTCCTCCGGCGCGAAGCTGAAGTAGGGCCGACGGGCACAGCCCCCACGGGGCATCACCTGCGAACGGCGGGCCGGGCGATCTCTCGCCCGGCCCGCCGTTCGTCGTGGGGCCGCCGGTCAGCGGCCCGCGGAGTTCACCGCGACGCCCGCAGCGCCTCGCCCTTGGCCATCGCCAGGCCGCGCAGCTCCTCCTGGAAGGCGCCCATCCGCTCGCGCAGCTGCGCCGCGTGCTCGTCCCCGCCCGCGGCGAGGATCCGCGCGGCGAGCAGCCCGGCGTTGCGGGCCCCGCCGATGGACACGGTCGCGACCGGCACCCCGGCCGGCATCTGCACGATGGAGAGCAGGGAGTCCATGCCGTCGAGGTGCTTCAGCGGCACCGGCACGCCGATCACGGGCAGCGGGGTGAGGGAGGCGAGCATGCCGGGGAGGTGGGCGGCGCCGCCGGCGCCGGCGATCAGCACGCGCAGCCCGCGCTCGGCGGCGCCGCGTCCGTAGGCGACCATGTCCTCGGGCATGCGGTGGGCGGAGACCACGTCGACCTCCACCTCGATCCCGAACTCGGCGAGCGCCTCCTCCGCGGCGCGCATCACGGGGTGGTCGGAGTCGGAGCCCATCACGATCCCGACCAGGGGGCGGGGTGCGGCGTCGGCGGTCATCGGGGGTCTCCCTCTCGGGTGGGGGCGGTGGGCTCGGCGGCCGCGCCCGGGCCGTCGATGATGAGTCGTTCGGCGCGGTGGGCGCGGGCGAGGAGGTCCTCGGCATCGTCCCCGAGCAGGGTGACGTGGCCGATCTTGCGGCCGGGGCGCACCGACTTGCCGTACAGGTGGACCTTCAGTTGCGGCTCCTCGGCGAGGGCCGCGGCGGTGCCGGGGGCGAGGTCCTCGGCGCTGCCGCCGAGGAGGTTGACCATCACGGCCACGGGGGCGAGCGGCGCGGTCGCGCCGAGCGGCAGGTCGGCGACGGCGCGGAGGTGCTGCTCGAACTGGCCGGTGACGGCGCCGTCCATGGACCAGTGGCCGGTGTTGTGGGGGCGCATGGCGAGCTCGTTGACGAGCACCCGGCCGTCCGCCGTCTCGAAGAGCTCCACGGCGAGCATCCCGGTGACGTCGAGGTCCTCGGCGATCGCGAGGGCGAGGGCCTGGATGCGCTCCTGGGCGGCGTCGTCGAGGCCCGGCGCGGGGGCGACGACCTCGTAGCAGACCCCGTCCTTCTGGAGCGACTGCACCACGGGATAGGCACTCGCCTCTCCCCCGGGCCGGCGCGCGACCTGGGCGGAGAGCTCGCGGGTGAAGGGGACGAGCTCCTCGGCGAGCAGCTCGCCGTGGGTCCCGAGCCAGTCCTCGGCCTCCTCGGCGGCCTCGACGATCCGCACCCCGTGGGCGTCGTAGCCGCCGCGCGGCGTCTTCACCACGAGCCGGCCGCCGGCCTCGGCGAGCGCCTGCTCGAGCGCGGCGAGGCTCCCGATCCGCCACCAGCGGGGGCAGGGGTGTCCGAGCGCGGTGAGCCGCTCGCGCATGACGAGCTTGTCCTGGGCGTGGACGAGGGCGCCGGGTCCGGGGCGCACGGCGGCGAGCCCCTCCCCCGCGATCCCTTCGAGGATCGCGGTGGGCACGTGCTCGTGGTCGAAGGTGAGCGCGTCGACGCCGTCGGCGAGGCCGCGCACCGCCTGCTCGTCGTCGTGGCGGCCCAGCCGCACGGTCGCGGCGACGGCGGCGGCGCTCTCGTCCGGAGCGGTCGCGAGCACCTCGAGGTCGAGGCCCAGCTCGATCGCGGGGCCGAGCATCATGCGGGCCAGCTGACCTGCTCCGACCACCCCGATCCGACGGGCGGGAGCTTCCTCGAAAGCGGCGGGCTGAGCGGGGCGGGGCGGGGTCGCAGACACGGCCGCCAGTGTACTGAGGTCAGGCGCGGGGCCGGGGGCGGCGCCGCACCACGGACCCCTGCGGGAGGAAGTCGAGGTCGTCGCCGCCGGCGGCATGGCGGCCGCCGGAGACGCCGCTGGGGGTCATGTCCGCGCGCTGGCCGCGGGGACGTCGCCCGCCCTTCTCGCGGCGGCCCGACTCCCCGCCGGACTGCGCCCCGTGATCGTCCCCCGGCTCCTCGCCGGGGGCGGAGATGAGGAAGACGCCGAAGGTGGCGGGGTTCTCGGTGAGCAGCTCGAGGCGGCCGCCGTCGTCCTCGACGAGGGTGCGGGCGAGAGCGAGCCCGACCCCGGTGCCGCCCGAGGAGCGGCCGGAGACCGAGCGCTCGAAGATCCGTGCGCCGAGCTCGGGGTCGATGCCGCCGCCCTCGTCGGTGACCTCCACGACGGTGGAGTGGTCGTTGCGCCGCACCTTGAGGGAGGTGCGCCCGCCGCCGTGGGTGAGCGCGTTCTCGATGAGGGTGGCGATGACCTGGGTGAGCGGCCCGGTCGAGCCCCACACGGCGGCGCTGCGCGGCACCTGGATGTGCAGCTCGCGGCCGGCGCGGCGGTAGGCCGGGGACCACTCCTCGCTCTGCTGGGTGAGCACGGTGCCGAGCTCGACCACGCCGGGGGTGCGTCGCTGGGAGGAGCGGGGAGCGTTGATGAGGTCGTGGACCACCTCGGTGAGGCGGTCGATCTGCTCGAGCGAGATCCGGGCCTCGTCGCGCACCCACTCCTCGGTGCTGGTCGCGAGGATCTCGTCAAGACGCATCGAGAGCGCGGTCAGCGGGGTGCGCAGCTGGTGGGAAGCGTCGGAGGCGAGGCGGGACTCGGCCTCGAGGCGCTCGTTGAGCATCGCGCCGGAGCGGGCGAGCTCGATCGCGACCTCGTCGATCTCCGCGATGCCGGAGGGCTGCCAGGGTCCGCGGGCGCGGCCGGAGCCCATCTCCTCGGCGCGCCTCGACAGCCTCGCCAGCGGCAGGGAGATGCGCTGCGCCTGCCACAGCGCGACCGAGACGCCGATCGAGAGGGCCGACAGGCCGGCGACCGTGATCAGCACCCAGGCGCTCGCGGTGTGGGCCCGCACGTCGGACTGCGGGATGAACACGGTGATCAGCTGCCCCGAGGCACCGGTGGTGCTCCGCTTGACCGGGTCGTCGCCGGGAGGATCACCGGCCGTGGTGGTCTCCCCCTCGAAGACGACGGTGACGGCGATGTTGAGATCGGTCTGCTCGTCGACCCGTCGCTGCAGGAGCGCCTCGTCGATCGTCCCCTCCTCCTGGAGGCGGGTCTCGGTGTCGATGCGCACCCGGTCCAGGATCAGGTTCGCCTGGTTGGCGATGTTCTGGTTCGCCAGCTGCAGCCACGAGATGCCCAGCGGGATGCCGAGCATCAGCACGACGAGGACCACCGTGATGATGGTGGCCTGCAGCACGCGCTGCCGCACGGGTCAGCTCTCCGTGCCGGTCTCGAAGCGGAAGCCGACTCCCCTCACCGTGGTGATCCGCCGGGGGTCCGTGGCGTCGTCACCCAGCTTGCGGCGCAGCCACGAGATGTGCATGTCGAGGGTCTTGGTGGAGCCCCACCACTCCGCACCCCAGACCTCGCGCATGAGGTCGTCGCGGGTGACGACGCTGCCGGACTCGCGCACGAGCACGGTGAGCAGGTCGTACTCCTTCGCGGAGAGGCTGAGCTCCTCCCCGTCGGCATAGGCGCGACGGGCGGAGACGTCGAGGGTGACGCCGTTGACGTCGTAGTTGTCGCCGGACTCCTCGGTCGCCTGCGAGCGCCGCATGAGGGCGCGGATCCGCGCCTGCAGCTCGCCGAGGCGGAAGGGCTTGGTGACGTAGTCGTCGGCTCCCGCGTCCAGACCCACCACCGCGTCGACCTCGTCGGCGCGGGCGGTGAGGATCAGGATCGGCGACTCGAGCCCGCCCTTGCGCAGGCGCCGCGCGACCTCGAGGCCGTCGAGATCGGGCAGGCCCAGATCCAGGATGACCAGGTCGATCGGGTCCGGTCCGGCGGCGATCCCGAGCGCGTCCATCCCTCGGGAGGCGCGCGTGACGGTGTATCCCTCCCGGTCCAGGGCCCGGGAGAGCGGTTCAGCGATGGCCGAGTCGTCCTCGACGAGAAGCAGTCGTGTCACGTCAGCCATAGTACGTCCCGCCTCAGAGCCCGAGATCCAGGGGGGCGGAGCCGTCGCGGCTCATCTCGTGCACCCGGACCGTGCCGATGCCGTGGAGGTCGACCTCCTCGCCCTCCCCGAGGACGAAGCCGCCGGGCAGCGCCTTCGCGATCGCGGAGGCGGTGTCGGAGTCCACGAGCACCGCCCCCGGCCGGGCGACGGACTCCATCCGGGCGGCGAGGTTGACGGTGGGTCCGAACACGTCCCCGTAGCGGGAGAACATCGAGCCCCAGGAGAGGCCGACCCGCACGGGCGGGAGGTCGGGATCGGCGCCGATGGTCTCGGAGAGGCTGACCGCGATCTGGGCGCCGTCCTCCGGCGTGTCGGCCAGGAACATGATCTCGTCGCCGACAGTCTTGACCACGCGCCCGCCGCCGACGGAGATGATGTCGCGGCTGAGCGACTCGAAGCGGCCGACCATGTCGGCGAGCTGCGTGCCGGGCATGTCCTGGGCCAGGCGCGTGAACTGGACGAGGTCCGCGAAGCCGACGGCCCGGTGCAGGGGGAACAGCTCGTCGGTGTCGCGGTGGAGCACCTCGCTGCCGGCGCGGGCGGCATAGGCGGCGAGCTGGCGCCGGAAGGTGAACATGACCTGGGACTCGAAGGTCTCCAGCAGCTCGGGGATCTCGTCGAGCATCTGCTGGCGGGCCCGGGCGTCGTCGAGCCCGTCGGCGTGCTTGGCCTCGTCGACCAGCGCCTCGGTGATCCACATCGCGAGGCGTCCCATGTGGAAGCCCATGCCGCGGGAGATGCTCGCGAAGGCGCGCTCGGAGAGCACCCCGTCCTCGACGATCGCGGCGAGGTCGCCGATCGCCTGGGCGTCCTCGTCGGTGAACACCACGGTGTCCTCGTCCACGGGCGTGAAGCCGAGGGAGCGCCAGTACACGGAGGTGAGGCGCTCGGCGATCCCGTGCTGCTCGGCGAGGTCCCGGCGCGAGTACTTGCGCGGCCCCTGCAGGAGCACCTTCTCGAGCGCGCCGACGCTGCGACGCACGGAGGAGAAGCGGCGGTTGAGGTCGAGGATCTCCTGCTCGTCGAGGGCGGTGAGCTCCGCGTCCTCCGCGGAGAGGTCCGGGAGCTCCTGCGTCTGCGTGGACACCACGTCGACGGTCCCGGCGGGGATGCGGGTCTCGCGGGCGCCGTCCGCACCCTCGAGCGCCTCGCGCTCCCCTCGCTCGTCCATCCCGTCGGTCACAGCGCGGTCCCTCGCTTCCGAATGCCCGGCTTCTCCATGCCTGCTCCTGCTCGTGTGCTCGTGGTCGGTGTGGTGGGGACGTGCCCGGGCCGCGGGGTCAGGGCGCCGCGGGCCGCAGGTGCCGCACGTCGCCGACGTCGACGGCGATCCGCCCCTCCCCGTCCGCGCGGTCGAGCACGAGTCGCCCGTGCTCGTCGACGTCCAGGACGGTGCCGCGCAGGGCGAGGTCGACGTCCGCTCCCGCTGCGGCCTCCCCCAGGGGGGCGACCCTCACTGTCCGCCCCAGTGTGAGGCAGGTCATAGTGTAGCGGTCCCGGGTGCCGGCCGCGTCACCGTCCCCCTGGGCGGACTCGAGCGCAGCGAGCTCCTCGCCGAGCGCGGCGACCAGCGCCTCCTCGAGCGCCTCCCGCAGCCCCCGGTCCTCCGCCGGGCCGGCATCGGGGCGGAGGCCGGCCTCCCCGCGCAGCCAGGCGGCGCCGGGCACCGGCTCGCCGTCCTCGTCCAGGACCGGGCCGCGCAGGTTCAGTCCGATGCCGAGCAGCAGGTCCTCGTCGCCGCGCGCCTCGACGAGGATCCCGCCGAGCTTGCGGCCGTCGGCGGTGTGGAGGTCATTGGGCCATTTCAGGCCGATCCGCTGCTCGGCGGCCGCGGCGGGGACCGCTCGCTCGAGGGCGGCGACGACGGCGAGCCCCGCGGCCAGCGGGAACCAGCCGCGCCGGGCGGGGCCGAGGGAGGTGCGGTGGGCGAAGGTGAGGGCGAGGCTCGTCCCGTCCGGACTCGCGAAGGCGCGGCCGAGGCGGCCCCGGCCGGAGGTCTGCCGCGTCGCGGTGACGGCGAAGGGCGGCGCGTGCCCGGCGCGCAGGAGCGCGGAGGCCTCGTCCTGGGTCGAGCGGACCGCGCCGAGGCGGTGGATCCGCGGCGAGGCGGCGCCCGTCCCCTCCGAGGAGGTGTCGGGCAGTGCCGGGACGTCCATGCGCTCCTCCTGCTGCGAGACCTGCGTGACGGATCGCTCCATCCTCGCGCCGCCCACTGCATCGTTCCTGGGAGCGGCGTGGACGGATGCTCCGCGCCGGGCGTGCCGCCCCGGTCGGGGTCGGCCGCCGTCGAACCTGCGTAGCGTAGTATCCCGGTGTTCGAATCCCCCACAGCTTCAGGCGGCCGCAGGGCCGTCGCAGGAGGTCCCGTGACCGACGCCCCGCGGCCGCTCACCACCGCACAGCGACTCGAGGACCTGCGCGAGCGCGATGCCGCGGCGGTCTCCGCCGCGGACGATCTCGCCGTCCAGAAGCAGCATGCGCGGGGCAAGAAGACCGCCCGCGAGCGGATCGCGGACCTCCTGGACGACGGCTCGTTCGTGGAGACCGACCGCTTCGTGCGCCATCAGGCCAGCAGCTTCGGCATCGACGCCAAGCGCCCCGACGGCGACGGCATCGTCACCGGCTACGGCACCGTCGACGGCCGCCAGGTGTGCGTGTACTCGCAGGACTTCACCGTCTTCGGCGGCTCGCTCGGCGAGGCCCACGGCCGCAAGATCCAGAAGATCCAGGACCTCGCCCTGCGCACGGGCGTGCCGATCATCGGGATCCTCGACGGAGGCGGCGCCCGCATCCAGGAGGGCGTCGCGTCGCTGGCGATGTTCGCCGGGATCTTCAAGCGCAACACCCGCGCCTCGGGCGTCATCCCGCAGATCTCCCTGATCATGGGCCCGGCCGCAGGCGGTGCCGTGTACTCCCCCGCGCTGACCGACATCATCGTGATGGTCGAGAAGACCTCCCACATGTTCATCACCGGCCCCGACGTGATCCGCACGGTCACGGGCGAGGACGTCGGCTTCGAGGAGCTCGGCGGGGCGCGCACCCACTCCAGCCGATCCGGCGTGGCCCATTACATGGCGCCCGACGAGGCCGAGGCGATCGAGTACGTCAAGGACCTGCTCAGCTACCTGCCGGCCAACACCCTCACCCCCGCCCCGGCCTTCCCTGTGCAGGTCGAGGAGAGCCCGAACGCCGCGGACGCAGCGCTCGACTCCCTCGTGCCGGACTCCCCCAACCAGCCCTACGACATGCTCACGGTGCTGCGCACGGTGCTCGACGACGAGGAGTTCCTCGAGGTCCAGCCGCTGTTCGCGCGCAACGTGGTGGTGGGCTTCGGCCGCGTCGAGGGGCACAGCGTCGGCATCATCGCCAACCAGCCCTCGCACCTGGCCGGCACCCTCGACATCGACGCCTCCGAGAAGGCGGCCCGCTTCGTGCGCCTGTGCGACGCGAACAACATCCCGGTGCTGACCTTCGTGGACGTGCCCGGCTTCCTGCCCGGCACCGACCAGGAGTACGGCGGCATCATCCGTCGCGGCGCGAAGCTGCTGTACGCCTACGCCGAGGCGACGGTGCCGCTGATCACCGTGATCACCCGCAAGGCCTACGGCGGCGCCTACATCGTGATGGGCTCCAAGGAGCTCGGCGCGGACATCAACCTCGCCTGGCCCACCGCGCAGATCGCGGTGATGGGCTCCCAGGGCGCGGTGAACATCCTCCACCGCGGCGACCTGAAGCGGGTCGCCGAGGAGGGCGGGGACGTCGTCGCCGAGCGTCGGCGCTACGAGGCCGAGTACGAGGAGCAGTTCGCGACCCCGTACACTGCGGCCGAGCGCGGCTGGATCGACGGGGTCATCCGCCCGGCCGAGACCCGCGTCGAGATCACCCGGGCGCTGCGCGCGCTGCGCACCAAGCGCGACTCGCTGCCCACCAAGAAGCACGGGAACATCCCGCTGTGAGCGCCGGGACGAGGACCGCCGCGAGCGCGGCCGAGGCCGCGCAGGCCGCCGGGGCGTCCGGCGGCGCCGCCGTCGCACCGTCCGACGTGCGCCTGGTCGCGGGCCGGCTCGCGCCCGACGAGCTCGCCGCGATCGCCGTGGTCGTCTCCGCGATGAGCGTCACCAGCCGGCTCGAGGCGGAGGAGCGCTCCCTGGCCGACGGCGTCGGCGGGGCGAGCGCGTGGAGCTCCCCGGTGCACACCCACGTCGGCGGCCACACCGAGCGGCTGCGCCCCTCCAGCACCTGCTGGACCTTCACCGACCGCTGACCCGGCGACCCCGCCGGTCGGCCCGGAGCGCCGCCCTGCCGGCCCCGGCCCGGGAGGCCCGGCGCACGACCTAGACTGCGGCACATGTCCTCCCCGACCCCGGCCCGCACCCCCTCCGCCCTGGACGCTCTCGCGGACGGCTACGTCGACCGTCTCGCGGCGTCGGACCCCTTCCTCGCCACCGAGCTCGGCATCGCCGGGCACGACGGCGAGGTGACCGACTACTCCCCCGCCGCGGTCGCCGCACGGGAGGACCTCGCCCGCGATCTGCTCGCCGCGATCGCCGAGGTGCCCGACGCCGATGAGGTCGACGCCGTCACCCGCGCCGCCCTCTCCGAGCGGCTCGGCCTCGACCTCGAGCGCGCCGAGCAGCGCCTGGACATCGCCGCCGTCAACAACCTCGCCTCGGTGCTGCAGTCCCGCGACGTGCTCGACCAGATGCCCACCGACACCGCCGACGACTGGGAGGTGCTCGCCGAGCGGATGGCCGGCTTCCCCCGTGCGCTCGGCAGCTGGGCCGAGTCCCTGCGCGAGGCCGCGGCCGCCGGCACCGTCTCGGCGCGCCGCCAGCTGCTGCTCGGTGCGGAGCAGGCGCGCGGCTACGCGGCCGACGGCGGCTTCTTCGACGCCTTCGCGGGCGAGGCCATCGGCACCGAGGCGCAGAAGGCGCAGGTGCGCGCGTCGGCCGAGCAGGCCCGCACCGCCTATCGCGAGATCGCGGGCGTGCTCGAGTCGCTCGTGCCGCAGGCACCGGAGGCCGACGCGGTGGGCCGGGACGCCTACCAGCTCCACTCCCGCACCTTCCTCGGCACCGAGATCGACCTCGAGGAGACCTATGCCTGGGGCGTGGAGGAGCTGCGCGCGATCATCGCCGAGCAGGAGCAGGTCGCCGCGCGGCTGAACGAGCGCTACGCCACCGGCGGCGGCACCTCCGTCGCCGCCGCGAGGCAGGCGCTCAGCGCCGACCCGGCCCGGCTCCTGCACGGCACCGACGCGCTGCAGGCGTGGATGCAGCAGCTCTCCGACTCCGCGATCCGCGACCTCGCCGGCGACCACTTCGACATCCCCGAGCCGCTGCACCGCCTCGAGTGCCGCATCGCCCGCACCGGCTCCGGAGGCATCTACTACACCGGCCCCAGCGAGGACCTCACCCGGCCCGGCCGCATGTGGTGGGACGTCCCGGCCGGGACCGAGGAGTTCCGCACCTGGGAGCAGACCACGACCGTCTACCACGAGGGCGTGCCCGGCCATCACCTGCAGGTGGGCATCCAGACCCTCCAGGCCGGCACCCTGAACCGCTGGCGCGCGATGCTGTGCTGGGTCTCCGGGCACGGCGAGGGCTGGGCGCTGTACGCCGAGCGGCTGATGGAGCAGCTGGGCTATCTCGAGGACGACGGCGACCGGATGGGCATGCTGGACGCCCAGCGCCTGCGCGCCGGGCGCGTGGTGCTCGACATCGGCCTGCATCTGGGCCTTGCGATGCCGACGGGCCTGCCGGGCGCCGACGGCGGCGCCTGGGACGAGCGCACCGCCTGGGAGTTCATGACCGAGAACTGGGGCGTGGAGGAGGCCGAGCGCCGCTTCGAGCTGAACCGCTATCTGGGCTGGCCCGGCCAGGCCCCCTCCTACAAGCTCGGCCAGCGCACCTGGGAGCAGCTGCGCGAGCGCGCCACCGCGGCCGACTCCTCCCCCGCAGCGGTGCGGGACTTCCACCGCCGCGCGCTCGAGCTGGGCAGCCTGCCCCTGTCGGTGCTGGAGGGTGCGCTGTGAGCGCCGCCGCGCACGACCCGTCGGCCGGAGCGGCGAGCGCTCCGAGCGCCGACCCGATGCTCGACCCGTCGGCCAGTGCGGAGGAGCACGAGCCGCTGCTCCTGCTCGCCTCCGCCTCCGCCGGACGCCGCGCGACCCTCGCCGCGGCCGGCATCGAGCACCAGGCCCTGCCGGTCGACCTCGACGAGGACGGGATCCTCGCCGCGGCCCGCGAGGCCGCCGGCGACGCCCCGCTCGCCCCTGCCGAGGAGGTGCTGCTGCTGGCCCGTGAGAAGGCGCTCGCGGCGACCGCGCGCAGCGAGGGCGGCTTCGTGGTGCTCGGCGGCGACTCGATGCTGGAGATCGACGGCGAGGTCGTCGGCAAGCCCCACGAGCCGGCACGGGCCGCGGCGCGCTGGCGCGCGATGCGGGGACGGACCGGGGTGCTGCACTCGGGCCACTGGATCGTGGACGACCGCGATCCGGAGGACGGCGGCACAGGGGCGACCTTCGGCGCGACCGCGTCCTGCGCCCTGACCTTCGCGGACCTCTCCGACGAGGAGATCGATGCCTATGTCGCCACCGGCGAGCCGCTCGGCGTCGCCGGCGGCTTCACGATCGACGGCCGCGGTGGCCCCTTCGTCGAGTCCGTCGAGGGCGACCCGCACGCGGTGGTGGGGCTCTCGCTGCCGCTGCTGCGCCGTCTGCTCGCCGACATCGGCCTGGGGATCCACGAGCTGTGGGCACCGGTCGACGACGGCGCCGCGGAGGGGTCCGCGCCGGAGGACGATCCCGCGCCCGTCCCCGACGTGCCCGACCGGTCACGGCCTGCCGCTCCCTGAGGGGCCGCGGTACTACACTCGACCTCTGCTGCACTCCCCGGAAGGAACCTCCGCCTCATGGCCCCTCGACCCGCCAAGCCCCGCCCCCTGTCCACGGTGCTCATCGCCAACCGTGGGGAGATCGCGGTGCGCGTCGCCCGGGCCTGCAAGGACGCCGGTCTCCGGTCGATCGCCGTGTACGCCGACCCGGACCGCGATGCGCTGCACACCGTGATCGCCGACGAGGCGTACGCGCTCGGCGGCAGCACTGCGGCGAGCTCATACCTCGTCGTCGACAAGATCCTGGACATCGCCAAGCGCTCCGGCGCCGATGCGATCCACCCCGGCTACGGCTTCCTCTCCGAGCGCGCCGACTTCGCCCAGGCCGTGATCGACGCGGGCCTGACCTGGATCGGCCCGCCGCCCGAGGCGATCGAGAAGCTGGGCGACAAGGTCTCCGCCCGCCACATCGCCCAGAAGGCCGGAGCCCCGCTGGTCGCCGGCACCAAGGACCCGGTCAAGAACTCCGACGAGGTCGTCGACTTCGCCCGCGAGCACGGCCTGCCGATCGCGATCAAGGCCGCCTTCGGCGGCGGCGGGCGCGGTCTGAAGGTCGCCCGCGAGGAGTCCGAGGTGCGCGAGCTGTTCGACTCCGCGGTGCGCGAGGCCGTCGCCGCCTTCGGCCGCGGCGAGTGCTTCGTGGAGCAGTTCCTCGACTCGCCCCGCCACGTCGAGACCCAGTGCCTGGCCGACATGCACGGCAACGTGCAGGTCGTCTCCACCCGTGACTGCTCCCTGCAGCGCCGCCACCAGAAGCTCGTCGAGGAGGCGCCCGCGCCCTTCCTCACCTCCCAGCAGCGCGCCCAGCTGGTCTCCTCCTCCAAGGCGATCCTGCGCGAGGCCGGGTACGTCGGCGCCGGCACCTGCGAGTTCCTCGTCGGCAAGGACGGCACCATCTCCTTCCTCGAGGTCAACACCCGCCTCCAGGTCGAGCACCCCGTGACCGAGGAGGTCGCGGGCGTGGACCTCGTGCGCGAGCAGCTGCGCATCGCCGCCGGGGAGCGGGTCAGCGAGGAGGACCCCGTCACGCGCGGCCACTCCTTCGAGTTCCGCATCAACGGCGAGGACCCCGGCCGCGGCTTCATGCCCGCCCCAGGCCGCATCCAGCGCTACGACGTGCCCTCGGGCCCGGGCGTGCGGATCGAGTCGGGCGTGCGCGCCGGCGACGAGGTCTCCGGCGCCTTCGACTCGATGCTCGCCAAGCTCGTCGTCACCGGCGCGACCCGGCAGGAGGCGATCGAGCGCTCCCGCCGCGCCCTGGCCGAGTTCCGCATCGACGGCATCCCCACCGTGCTGCCCTTCCACCGCGCGGTGATGGAGGACCCGGCCTTCACCCCGGAGGACGCCGAGGAGCCCTTCTCGGTGCACACCACCTGGATCGAGACCGAGTTCACCGGCGACCTGCCCGCCGCGCCGCTGCCGGCGCAGCCGGAGGAGCCCGAGGACCGCGAAGCCGTGGTCGTCGAGGTCGACGGGCGCCGCGTCGAGATCAGCCTGCCCGCCTCCCTGCGCGCCCCGCAGGCCGCGGTGCGCCAGCGCCGCAAGCGCCAGCACCGCGGTGCCGGCGAGGGCGCCGCGGGCGGCAACGGCGTGACCGCGCCGATGCAGGGCACGATCGTGAAGGTCGCCGTCGAGGAGGGCCAGACCGTCGCGGACGGCGATGTGCTGGTGGTGCTCGAGGCGATGAAGATGGAGCAGCCCATCACCGCCTCCCGCTCCGGCGTGGTCAAGGGCCTGAACGCCGAGATCGGCGCGACCGTCTCCGCCGGCGCGGTGCTCTGCTCGATCGAGGACTGAACCGGCTCGGGCGCCACCGGCCCGCCCCCGCACAATTCTGCGCTCCGGGCGTGACCTCAGCACCGTAGAGGCGTTGAGGTCACGCCCGGAGCGCTTTTGTGTGCGCTGCGCCCTGCCCCGGTGGGCTCAGGGCGCATCGGGGTGCGCTGCGCCCTGCCCCGGCGGGCTCAGGCGCTGCCGCCGGCGAGCACCTTCTGCCGCGCCACCTCGGCGAGGGAGCCGGTCAGCGAGGGATAGACGGTGGAGGTGCCCGCGAGCTGCTCCGCGGTCAGGCGGTGCGCGACGGCGAGCGTGTAGGGCAGGATCAGCTCGCTCGCCCGCGGCGCGACCACCACGGCGCCGAGCACCGTGTGGGAGTCGGGGCGCACCAGCAGCTTCACGAAGCCCTCGTCGATGCCCTGCATCTTCGCGCGCGGGTTCGTGTCCAGGCCCAGCATCAGCACGTCGGCCCGCACCTGGCCGGAGGCGACCTCCTGCTCGCTCACCCCGACCACCGCGATCTCAGGGCTGGTGAAGATCGCGGAGGAGACCTGCGCGGCGATCAGCGGGGAGACCGCCTCCCCGAGGGCGTGGTGCATCGCGATCCGTCCCTGCATCGCCGCGACCGAGGCGAGCGGGTACACGCCGGTGCAGTCCCCCGCGGCGTAGATGCCCCGCACGGAGGTGCGCGAGACCCGGTCGGTCTCGATGTGGCCGCTCTCGCGCACCCGTACCCCCGCGGTGAACAGTCCCAGATCCGAGGTCCAGGGGACCCCGCCCAGGGCCATCAGCGCGTGGCTGCCCTCGATCTCCTCGCCCGAGGTGAGGGTGACGACGACCCCGTCGGCCGTGCGCCGCGCCCCGGCGGCCCGGGAGCGGGAGCGGACGGTGACGCCGCGGCGCGCGAAGGCGTCCTCGAGCACGTCGGCGGCGTCGGCGTCGGTGCCCGGCAGCACCTTCTCGCGCGAGGAGACGAGGGTGACCTCGCTGCCGAGGGCACGGTAGGCGCTGGCGAACTCGGCGCCGGTCACGCCCGAGCCGACCACGATCAGGTGCTCGGGCAGCTCCTGCAGCGAGTACAGCTGGGTCCAGTTCAGGATCCGCGCGCCGTCGAAGGGCGCGGTCTCGAGCTCCCGGGGGCGGGCGCCGACGGCCAGGAGGATCACGTCGGCCTCGAGCACACGGGTCTCCCCGTCCGTGCCGCTCACCTCGACCCGGTCGGGGCCGTCGAGGCGGCCGCGCCCGTCGAGCACCTCGACCCCGGCCGCGGCTAGGCTCTGGCGGATGTCGGCGGACTGGGCGTCGGCGAGTCGGCGCACGCGCGTGTTGACCGCGTCGAGGTCGACGTCGAGGGTCTCGGCGGTGGGGGCGGCGCCGTCGTCGGCGTCCCGGATCCCGAGCTCCCGGGAGCCGGCGACGAGGTCGAGCACCTCGGCGGTCGCGATGAGGGTCTTGGACGGCACCACGTCGGTGAGCACCGCCGCACCGCCCACGCCGCGGTCCGCGACCAGGGTGGTGCGGGCGCCCTGGCGGGCCGCCGTGAGCGCGGCCTCGTAGCCGCCGGGCCCTCCGCCGATGATCACCACCTGCACGTCGTCGCCGCAGCGGGGCACACGGCGGGGGTCGGCGGGGATGGCGGTGCTGGGATCGTCCACGCCGCCATCATCCCAAGGACCTGTGACGTCGGGGGCGGTTTCCGGGAGGCCGCCCGAGCGGGCTTCGCACCGCCCCCACCCTGCGCTACCTTCGGTCCATGACTGCATCGAGCACCGATCCGTACCAGCTCGCCCACGACGCCGCCGCCGCGATCGCCGAGGCCAGCTCCGTCCCCGCCCACGACCTCGCGCTGGTGCTCGGCTCGGGCTGGGCCGGGGCCGCGGACCTCCTCGGCCAGACCGTCTGGCAGGCCGACGCGACCTCCATCCCCGGCTTCCGCCCGCCGGCCGTCGCCGGGCACGTCGGCACGCTGCGCTCGATCCGCGTGGAGGGCACCGGCGCGCGGGCCCTCGTGCTCGGGGCCCGCACCCACTTCTACGAGGGCGCGGGCGTGGACGCGGTCGTGCACGGCGTGCGCACCGCCGCCGCGACGGGCGCGCGCACGATGGTGCTGACCAACGGCTGCGGCGGCATCGACCCGTCCTGGCGTCCGGGCACGCCGGTGCTGATCAGCGACCAGATCAACTTCACCGGCGCGACCCCGCTGGTGGGCGCGAACTTCGTGGACCTCACCGATCTGTACACCCCGGCGCTGCGCGCGATCGCGAAGGAGGTCGACCCCTCCCTCGACGAGGGCGTGTACATGCAGTTCTCCGGCCCCACCTACGAGACCCCGGCCGAGGTGCAGATGGCGAGGACCATCGGCGCGCACCTGGTCGGGATGTCCACCGCGCTCGAGGCGATCGCCGCCCGCGAGGCCGGCCTGGACGTGCTGGGCATCTCGCTGGTGACGAACCTCGCCGCGGGCATCTCCGGGGAGGCGCTCAGCCACGAGGAGGTGCTCGAGGCGGGCCGGGAGGCCGGTCCGCGCATCTCGCGCCTGCTCGCCGAGACGGTGCGGCGGATCACCACGGCATCGGCCGACGGCGAGGGCGCCCCGGCCGGAGCCGACGGGGGCGCGGCATGAGCCCCGAGCCCGCTGCCGCTCCCGGTCCCGCCGACGACGGGACGATCGCCGGCGAGGCAGGCGCCGCCGGTCCGGCCGGCGACGCCCCCGGCCCGGACGCCGAGCTGCGTGCCCGGGTCGCCGCCTGGATCGCCGACGACCCCGATCCCGTCACCCGGGCGGCGCTCGAGAACCTCCTGGAGCAGGCGGATGCCGGCGACGCCGCGGCCGCCGAGGAGATCCGCGACGCCTTCTCCGGCGATCTGGAGTTCGGCACGGCCGGGCTGCGCGGCCGCATGGCCCCGGGACCGCGCCGGATGAACCTCGCCGTGGTCTCCCGCGCCGCGCGCGGCCTGGCCGACCATCTCACCGGCGACCTCGGCCTCGAGCAGCCGCTGGTCGTGATCGGCTTCGACGCCCGCCACCGCTCCGAGGACTTCGCCCGCGCCTCCGCCGCGATCATGACGGCGGCCGGCTGCCGCGTGCATCTGCTGGAGCGGCACGGCCCGACCCCGCTGATCGCCTTCGCCGTCCGGCACCTCGGCGCCGACGCGGGGATCGTGGTCACCGCCTCCCACAACCCGCCCGCGGACAACGGCTACAAGGTCTACCTCGGCGGCCGCGCCTCCGCGCCCGACGGGCAGGGCGTGCAGATCGTGCCGCCCTCGGACGCGCAGATCGCCGCCCGCATCGCCGCCGTCGGCCCCGTGCGGGAGATCCCCCGCGCCGCGGGCTGGGAGGTGCTCGGCGAGCAGCTGCGCGAGGACTATCTCGCCGCGATCTGCGCGCTGCCGGACCCGGAGGGGCCGCGCCAGGTGCGGATCGTGCACACCGCGATGCACGGGGTGGGCACCGAGACGGCGCTCGCGGCCCTGCACCGCACCGGCTTCGCCGAGGTGCACCCGGTCGCGAAGCAGGCCGATCCGGACCCCGACTTCCCCACCGTCACCTTCCCTAACCCGGAGGAGCCCGGCGCGATCGACCTCGCCCTCGAGCTCGCCCGCACCCTCGAGGCCGACGTGGTCATCGCGAACGACCCCGATGCGGATCGCTGCGCCGCCGCGGTGCTCGACCCGCACCTGGGCGACTGGCGGATGCTCACGGGCGACGAGCTCGGCGTGCTGCTGGGCGACCACCTGATCCGCCGCCACGGCTATGCGGGGACGGTCGCGAACTCGGTCGTCTCCAGCCGCTGGCTGGGACGGATCGCGCAGGCGGCGGGGCTCGAGGCCGCGACGACGCTGACGGGCTTCAAGTGGATCGCCCGTGCGCCCGGGATCGTCTTCGGCTACGAGGAGGCGATCGGCTACTGCGTGCTGCCCGAGGTGGTGCGCGACAAGGACGGCCTCTCCGCCGCGCTGATGGTCGCCGAGATGGCGGCGCTCGCGCGCGCCGAGGGAACCACCCTGGTCGGACGACTGGACGAGCTCGCCCGCGAGCACGGACTCTTCGCGACCTCGCAGCTCTCGCTGCGGGTCACGGAGCTCGCCGAGCGGGACGTGATGATGGCGCGGCTGCGCGCCGAGCCGCCCGCCGCGCTCGCGGGCAGCGAGGTGAGCGACGTGCAGGACCTCGCCGAGGGCTCGGCAGAGACCACCGGCCTCCCCGCGACCGACGGAGTGCTGCTCGCCACCGCCGACGACGCGCGCGTGATCGTCCGCCCCTCCGGCACGGAGCCCAAGCTCAAGTGCTACATCGAGGTGCGCGAGGAGGTCCCCGCCGGGGCCGACGAGGCGGCGCTGGGCGAGGTGCGCCGTGCGGCCTCGGCGCACCTCGAGCAGATCACCGAGGAGATGCGCACCGCGCTCACCGGCGCCTGATCACTGCTCTCCCCGGCGCCTGAGCGGCGCGTCCCGTCGTCGGACGGCACGAGGCCCGGCAGGGGGCCCTCCCTGTCGGGCCTCGTGCGATGAGGGGTGAGGTGTCCCCGCGCGGGGACGACGACTGCTCAGTAGCCGGAGCCGGTGCCGCCCTCGAGGATGGCCTTGGAGGAGGACAGGCCCAGCCGGCTCGCGCCCGCGGCGACCATAGCCTCGGCCGCCTCGCGGGTGCGGATCCCGCCCGAGGCCTTCACGCCCAGGCGGTCGCCGACGATCTCGCGCATGAGCGCGACGGCGTGCTCGGAGGCGCCGCCCGCGGGGTGGAAGCCGGTGGAGGTCTTCACGAAGTCGGCGCCGGCGCGCTCTGCGGCCTGGCACACGGCGACGATCTGCTCGTCGTCCAGGGCGGCGGACTCGATGATGACCTTGAGCAGCACCGGGGCCTTCGCGACATCGCGGACGGCACGGATCTCGTGCTCGACCTGCTCGTACTCCCCGGCGCGGGCGAGGCCCACGTTGATCACCATGTCGATCTCGTCGGCGCCCTTGGCGACGGACTCGCGCGCCTCGAAGGCCTTCACCTCGGCGCTGTGCTGCCCGGAGGGGAAGCCGCAGACGGTCGCGACCTTGACGCTCGTCTCGACGGGGAGCATCGAGGGCGAGACGCAGATCGAGTAGGTGCCGAGGCCCTCGGCCTCGCGGGCGAGGGCGTCGACGTCGGCGCGGACCGCCTCGGGCTTGAGCAGGGTGTGGTCGATGAGCTGGGCGAGCTGTGCGTTCTCGATGGAGGACATGCACGGAATCCTCCCACGGCGCGGCCGTGCCCGTCGACGCGGCGGGAAGGTCGCGGCGCAGTAGGATCGTCGTCCATGACCGGCCCTTCCGCGCTCCCCCGTCCGCCGCGCCGCATCGTCATCGTCGCCGGGCCCTCGGGCAGCGGGAAGGGCGTGATGTCGCGCCGTGCGGGACTGCCCACGGTGCCGCTGGACGAGTTCTACCGCGACCACGACGATCCCTCCCTCCCCCGCCGCTTCGGGATCGTGGACTGGGACGATCCGGCCTCCTGGAACGCGGGCGCCGCGCTCGAGGCGCTCGTCGCCCTCGCCCACGACGGGGTCGCCGAGGTGCCCGTCTACTCGATCCCCCTCTCCCGCCGCACCGGCACCGCGACCCTGCATGCCGAGGAGGCGGAGCTGCTGATCGCCGAGGGGATCTTCGCCGCGCAGCTGATCGCGCCGCTGCGGGAGATGGGGCTGCTGGCCGACGCGATCGTGCTGCAGCGCCCCACCCCGGTGGTGTTCACGCTGCGCCTGGTCCGGGACCTGCGCGAGGGCCGCAAGCCGCCGCTGACCCTGCTGCGGCGCGGCTGGGGGCTGGCCCGTGACCAGCACGGGGACCTCGAGCGCTGGAAGGAGGCGGGGATGCGCCCGGTGGGCCTGCGCGAGGGCACGCGACTGATGCGGCGTCTCACCTCCTTCGCCGCGGCCGAGCGGCACCAGCGACCGACCGCGGACGGCGCCGGGACGGTCCTCGAGATCACCGCGGTCGCCTTCCTGCGCGAGGGCCCGGACGGGGAGGAGCTGCTCGCGGTGCGCAAGCGCGGCACCGGCTCCTACATGCAGGTGGGCGGCAAGCTCGAGCCGGGCGAGTCCGCGCTCGAGGCGGCGGTGCGCGAGGTGGAGGAGGAGCTTGGCGTGCGGCTGGACCCGGCCGGTCTCGACCTGCTCGGCGACTTCGAGGCGGTCGCCGCGAACGAGCCGGGCACCCGGGTCCGTTCGACGGTCTTCGTCTGCCGCCACGAGCTCCCCGAGCCGCTGACGGTGCGGGCCGAGCTCGCCGACCACCGCTGGTTCCCCCTGACGGGACGGACGGCGAGCGTGCGCCTCGCCCCGCTCATGACCGAGCACATCCTCCCGGCGCTGCACGCCCGGAACGGTTCGCCGCTCCCCTGACACGCCCCACAGGCACGCCGAGCACCCCGCCACTCCCCGACACGCCGCACAGGCACGCCGAGAACACTGATCTCAGGGGTTCCTGCCGGAGAACGGTGTTCTCAACGCACGCCCCACGGCGTGTCGGCGCACGGTGACCGGGCCTGGCCGCACGAGGCGCACGGTGACCGGGCCTGGCCGCACGAGGCTCACCCGGCCGGGCCGGGCCCGGGTCAGGCGATCCGGTCCAGCACGATCCGGTGCTCGGGGACGTCGGTGCCGGGCGCGGCGAGGGTCCAGGAGCCCTCGAGCGACTCGAGGGCGCGGCCCATCCGCTCCGGGGTGTCGGTGTGGAGGCGGGCGAGCACGTCCCCGGCCCGGACCTCCTCGCCCAGGTGCTTCTCGATCTCGAGGCCGGCGGCGGCCTGCACCGCCTCGCCCGGGCGGGAGCGGCCCGCGCCCAGTCGCCACGCCGCCACGCCCACGCCCATCGCGTCCAGGCCCGTGACCACGCCGTCCTCGGTGGCGCGCAGCTCCTCGACGTGCGCCGCGACCGGCAGCGGCGCGTCCGCGTCGCCGCCCTGGGCCATGATCATCGCGCGCCAGGTGTCCATGGCGCGGCCGTCCGTCAGCGCGGCGTCGACGTCGGCATCGCGCACCCCGGCGGCCTCGAGCATCTCGCGGGCCAGCGCGACGGTCAGCTCGACCACGTCGGCCGGTCCACCGCCGGCGAGCACCTCGAGCGACTCGCGCACCTCGAGGCCGTTGCCGGCGGTGCGGCCCAGCGGCGCGGACATGTCGGTGAGCAGGGCGACGGTGCGCACCCCCGCATCGGTGCCGAGGTCGACCATGGTGCGGGCGAGCTCGCGGGCATCGGCCTCGTCCTTCATGAAGGCGCCGGCACCAGTCTTCACGTCCAGGGTGAGCGCGGCAGTGCCCTCGGCGATCTTCTTGGACATGATCGAGGAGGCGATCAGCGGGATCGCCTCGACGGTGGAGGTGATGTCGCGCAGGGCGTAGAGCTTCTTGTCCGCCGGGGCGAGGCCGGAGCCGGCCGCGCAGATCACGGCGCCGACGTCCGCGAGCTGACGCATCATCTCGTCGTTGCTGAGCGAGGCGCGCCAGCCGGGGATCGCCTCGAGCTTGTCCAGGGTGCCGCCGGTGTGTCCGAGCCCGCGCCCGGACAGCTGCGGCACGGCGACGCCGAAAGAGGCGACCAGCGGGGCGAGCGGCAGGGTGATCTTGTCGCCGACGCCGCCGGTGGAGTGCTTGTCGGTGGTGGCCTTGGCGAGGGAGGAGAAGTCCATCCGCTCGCCGCTGGCGATCATGGCGGCGGTCCAGCGGGCGATCTCCTCACGCTCCATGCCGTTGAGGAACACGGCCATGGCAAGGGCGGCCATCTGCTCCTCGGCGACGACGCCGCGGGTGTACGCGTCGATGACCCAGTCGATCTGCTCGGGGCTGAGCCGCTGCCTGTCGCGCTTGGTGCGGATGACGTCGACGGCGTCGAAGGGCTCGACGGCGGGGCGGGAGGTCTGGTCGGTCATGGCGTGCTCCTGGGGTGGTGGAGGGCGGCGGAGATCAGCGGGCGGGGCGAGCGGCCGGGATCGGCGCGGCCGGGTGCACAGGGCGGGGTCAGAGGGCGAGGTCGGAGGGGCCGAAGGCCTGCGGCAGCACCTCGGCCATCGTGCGCGGTCCCTCGGGGGTGAGGATCACGAGGTCGGTGCCGGCGTGCTCGGACAGCAGCTGGCGGCAGCGCCCGCAGGGCATGACCACCGCGCGCTCGTCGCGGGCGAGGGACTCGTCGCCGCCGACGCACACGAAGCGGTGCAGCTTCCCGCCGCCGCCGGCGATGAGGTCGCTGATCAGCCCGCACTCTGCGCACAGCGTCACGCCGTAGCCGGCGTTCTCCACGTTGCAGCCGCGCAGCAGGCGGCCGTCCTCGGCGAGCGCGGCGGCGCCCACCCGGAAGCGGGAGTACGGGGTAAAGGCGCGCTCGGCGATCGCACGGGCCTCGGCCAGGAGGGTCTCGAACTCGGCAGGGGCGGTCGGCGCCGGGGACGCAGGGTCGTTCGCGGTCATGTGCTCGATGCTCTCACTGCGGGGGCTCGGGAGGGGAGGAACGCGCCGCCCCGGGAGGGCGGATCGCGACATGCGGCGCCGCTCCCCGGGACGACGGGTCGCGATGCGCGACGCCGCGACCCGGGGACGACGGGACGCGGCGGCGCGGTGCCGCCCGGCGGGGCGGCGGGAGGTCACTGCTTGACGTAGGGCTGCCCGTCGGCCGCGGGGACCCGCACCCTGCCCACCACGCCCGCGACCGCGAACAGCGCGACCACGTACGGGAGCATGAGCAGGAAGTCGCCGGGGATGGAGACCCCGCCCTCGGCGGCGGACATAGTGCCCAGGCGCAGCTGGAGCGAGTCCGCGAAGGCGAAGGTCAGCGCCGCCAGCAGCGCGCCGACGGGGTGGTAGCGGCCCAGGATCATCGCGGCCAGCGCGATGTAGCCCTTGCCCGCGCTCATCTCCTCGCCGAAGGCGACGCCGGTGCCGATGGTGAGGGTCGCACCGCCCAGGCCCGCCACGGCGGCGCCGAGCAGCACGTTCTTCCAGCGGGTGAGGTTCACGGCGATGCCGACGGTGTCCGCGGCCTTGGGGTGCTCGCCGACGGCGCGCACGCGCAGCCCCCAGCGGGTGCGGAAGAGCGCGATGGTCAGCCCCGCGACGATGATCCACATGAGATAGACGAGGATGTTCTGCTCGAACAGGACCCTCCCGATCACGGGGATGTCGGCCAGGACCGGGATCCCCAGGGTGGGCAGGCGCAGCGGCGCGTTGAACAGCCCGGGGTTGTCCCGCATCACGGTGCCGAAGAAGAACGAGGTCACGCCGATGGCGAGCACGTTCAGGACGACGCCGACGATGATCTGCTGGACCTGGTAGCCGACGGCGAAGAGCGCCAGCAGCGCGCCCATGATCAGGGCGACCAGCGGGGCAGCGAGCAGGCCCAGCCACACGTTCCCGGTGAGGGAGCCCACCAGCGTCGCGCCGAAGGCGCCGAACAGCAGCTGACCCTCGATCGCGATATTGATGACGCCCGCGCGCTCGGAGAGCACTCCCGACAGCGCCCCGAAGGCGAGCGGCACGGCCAGCACGATCGTGCCCTGCAGCAGCGTGGTCACGTCGAGGGAGCGCTGGGAGATCACCCAGGTCATGAAGGCGAGGACCCAAGCGGCGGCGAACACGGCGATGAGGGCGATGCGCACGCCGCGGGAAGGGCGGGCCCGGCGCGCATGGAGGACCCAGAGCCCGGCCGAGGCGGCGAGCGCGAGGACCGACAGGGCGATCGCCCCGCCCTGCGAGGGCAGGGTGACGCGCTCGGGGACGATGCCGAGGGGGTTCAGGTCGGTCTCGCGGGCGAGCGCGAACACCGACTCGGCGCCGGGCAGGCCGCGCAGCCCGAAGAACACCAGCGCGATCAGACCGAGCACGGTGGTGGTGGCGGGCAGGTGCCACCAGCCGGCGGGGCGGGAGTCGTCCAGACGCTTCTCGACGACGGAGTCGTCGGCGACGACCACGGGGGCGGTGCTCATCGGTGGTCCTCCTGCGCATCGGTGGTGTCCTCGCCGCGCTCGGGCGCGGGGGCGGTCCCGTCGGACGAATCCTGTCGGGCGTGCGTGCCGGTCCCGGAGGATCCGGCGGGCGGCGCGTCGCCGGGCGGCGCTCCCCCGTCGACGGGCACGTCGGCGCGGTGGGCGCCGCCGGAGGAGCTGCCGTCGGACCTGCCCGCGGCGGGCCCGTCGGCCGTCGTGCCCGGGGTGGCGGAGGTGGTCGAGGCACCGGCCGCGGCGCCGACCGTCGCGGGGACCTCGACGGCGCGGGTGCGGCGGGCGCGGCGCGCCCCGGCGCCGGGGTGGTCGATGCGGCGCAGGCCGATCAGGGTGCGCACCAGCGGCGGCGCGGCGATGAAGAGCACCACGAGCACCTGGATGACCTGCACGAGGTCCAGCGGCACGCCCTGGTTGGTCTCCATGAAGCGCCCGCCCGTGGACAGGGCCGCGAAGAGCAGGCCTGCCAGCACGATGCCGACGGGGCCGGAGCGGCCCAGCAGCGCGACCGTGATCGCGTCGAAGCCGATGTTGCCGGCGACGCCCTCGGTGAGGCGGCGCTCGGTGCCCAGCACGTGCACGGCCCCGGCGAGGCCCACCAGGGCGCCCGCGACGGCGAGGACCAGGAAGGCGGTGCGGGCCGGGGAGATGCCGGCGACGCGGGCGGCGCGCGGGTTCGAGCCGACGGCCCGGAAGTGGAAGCCGAGGGTGGAGCGGCTCATCAGCCACCACAGCAGCACGGCGGCGCCCGCGGCGAGGAAGAGGCCGGCGTGGAGGCGGAACCCGCCGCCGAGCAGCAGCGGCAGGGTCGCGTTCTCCCCCACCGACGGGGAGGTGGGCTGGGACTGGTTCGCGCCGGTGAACGCGGTGGTCTTCAGCGCGAAGAACAGCAGGTAGGTCGCGATCCAGTTCAGCATGATCGTGCTGATGACCTCGTTGGCGCCGAAGCGGGCCTTGAGGAAGCCGGCGATCCCGCCCCACACGCCGCCGGCGAGCACGCCCGCGAGCAGCGCGACCAGCAGGTGCAGCACGACGGGGAGCTGGACCGCGAAGCCGACGTAGCCGGCGGCCATCGCGCCGACGATCAGCTGGCCGGTGCCGCCGATGTTGAACAGGCCCGCGCGGAAGCTGACGGCCATGCCGGCCGCGGCGATGATCAGCGGGGTCGCGACGGTGAGGGTCTCGGTCAGGGGGCGCAGCCCGGCGGCGAGCGCGGGGAAGAGCACGTAGGTGCCGGAGCCGCCGGCCTCGCGCACGTCTTCCGCGACGCGGGAGAAGCCCGGCCCGTCGAAGACGGCGCCGCGGAACATCGCGCCGTAGGCGTGGGTGACGGACTGCCAGATCGCGGTGAGCGCGTCGGAGGGGCGGGCGAAGAAGTAGCCGAGGGTGGTGCGGACCTCCTCGTCGGCGATGACGATCAGCACCGAGCCGATGAGGAAGGCGAACACGAAGCTCATCACGACCACCAGCAGGTCGCTGCGCGCGATCGACTGGAGGGTGCGGGCCAGCGCCGTCTCGGCGCGCTCCTCGGGCGGCGGGGCGTCGGCGGCGCCCGCGCCGACGCCGGGCGCGGAGCCGGCGGCGCCGGTCTCGGAGAGGGTGCTCATCACGCGATGTCTCCTTCGTCGGCGAGCTGGCTGTCGGTGGTGCGGGCGCCGGCGGCGACGGCCTCACGGGCGGCCTCGGCGGTGTAGCCGGCCATCATCAGGCCCAGCACGTCGCGGTCCTCGTCGCCGGGGACGATGCCGAGGATGCGGCCGCGGTACATCACGGCGATGCGGTCGGCGAGCTGGGTGACCTCGTCGAGCTCGGTCGAGACGATCACGACGGGGGTGCCCTTGTCGCGCTCGTCGAGGATGCGGCGGTGGAGGAACTCGATCGAGCCGACGTCCACGCCGCGGGTGGGCTGGGAGGCGATCAGGAGCGCCAGCTCGCGGTTCAGCGCACGGGCCATGACGATCTTCTGCTGGTTGCCGCCGGACAGCGTGGACGCGGCCGATGCCGCCGATCCGGTGCGGATGTCGAACTCCGGGATCAGCTTCTTCGCGTTCTCGGCGATGGCCTTCAGCGACATCGACACCGCCGTGCCGAAGGGGGCGCGGTCGTGCTGGTCCAGCACGAGGTTCTCGGCGACGGAGAAGTCCGCGACCAACGCGTCGTGGGTGCGGTCCTCGGGGACGAAGCCGACGCCGGCGTCGAGGATCTGCTTGGTGGAGCGGCCCACCAGCTCGCTCCCCTCGAGGCGGGCGGAGCCGGCGACAGTGTCCTGCAGGCCCAGCAGCGCCTCGGTGAGCTCGGTCTGGCCGTTGCCCTGAACCCCGGCGATGCCGAGCACCTCCCCGTGGCGCACCTCGAAGGAGACGCCGTCGAGGGTGCGGGTGCCGGCCTGGTCGGTGACGCGGAGGTCCTCCACCTCGAGGGCGATCTCGCCGGGCGCGGCGGGCGCCTTCTCCTGGGCGAGGGAGACCTGGCGGCCGACCATCAGGGAGGCGAGCTCGGCCTGGTCGGCCGATGGATCGGCCTCGCCGACCACCTTGCCGCGGCGGATCACGGTGATCCGGTCGGAGACGGCCTTGACCTCGCGGAGCTTGTGGGTGATGAAGACGATCGAGGTCCCCTCGTCGCGCAGCTGGCGCATGATCGCCATCAGCTCGTCGGTCTCGTACGGGGTGAGCACGGCGGTGGGTTCGTCCAGCACGAGCACCTCGGCGCGACGGCTGAGGGCCTTGATGATCTCGACGCGCTGCTGGGCGCCGACGGGGAGGTCCTCGACCAGCGCGTCGGGGTCGAGGTCGAAGCCGAAGCGTGCGGAGATCTCGCGCACCAGCTTGCGGGCGGCGGCGAGGTCCAGGAGACCGCCGCGGGTGGGCTCGTTGCCCAGCACCATGTTCTCGGCGACCGTGAAGACGGGCACGAGCATGAAGTGCTGGTGGACCATGCCGATGCCGGCCGCCATCGCGTCGCCCGGGTCGGAGAAGCTGACGGGGCGATCATCCAGGAGGATCTGGCCCCCGTCAGGGCGGTACAGCCCGTACAGCACGTTCATCAGGGTGGACTTGCCCGCGCCGTTCTCCCCCAGCAGGGAGTGGATCTCCCCCGGTTCGACGACCAGGTCGATCGCATCGTTGGCCACGAAGGACCCGAAGGTCTTCGTGATGCCGCGCAGTTCGAGCTTCACAGCACTCGCTTCCGTCGGTGCCGGCCGAGCTGCTCGGCCGTGCGGTGTGGGACATGGGACGCGGTCCCCGCCCTCGGGGCGGGGACCGCGCTCATGACGGGGCTCAGGCGCCCGCGGGCGAGGCCTCGGACTCGACGACGACCGTGCCGTCGATGATCTCCTGCGTGAGGGTCTCGATCTCGCCGCTCAGCTCGGCGGGGACCTCGTCCTCGAAGTCGTGGAAGGGCGCCAGCCCGACGCCGCCGTTCTCGAGGGTGCCGACGTACGGGGTCGCGTCGTACTCGCCCTCCGCGGCGGCGCCGATCACGTCCTCGACGCCGGTGGTCATCTCCTTCATGACGGAGGTGAGGATCGTGGCCTGCGCCTCGGGGTCGGAGGCGTTGGTCTCGTAGCCGTCGGCGTCGACCCAGATCACCTTGCGGTCCTCGCCCTCCTTGGCGGAGGCGAGGGTGCCGGCGCCCACGGGGCCGGCGACCGGCATGACGATGTCGGCGCCCGCGCTGTAGAACTCGTCGGAGACGGCCTTGCCCTTGGTCTGGTCCTCGAAGTCGCCCGTGAAGGAGCCCTCCTGGCTCTCCTTGTTCCAGCCGAGGGCCTCGACCTCGGTGCCGTGGGTCTCGTTGTAGTGGGCGACGCCGTCCACGAAGCCGTCCATGAAGATGGTGACGGTGGGGATGTTGACCCCGCCGTAGGTGGCGACCTTGCCGGTCTCGGTCGTGCCTGCGGCGAGGTAGCCGGCGAGGAAGGCGGCCTGGGCGGTGTCGAACTCGAGGGGCTTGACGTTCTCGAGCTCGATCGGGTTCCCATCGGCGTCCTGCGCGGTCGAGTCGACGATCGCGAAGTCCGTGTCGGGATTGGCCTGAGCGGCCTTGCCGGTCGCGGGGGCGAGCAGGTAGCCGACCGTGATGATCAGGTCGCAGCCCTCGGTGACCATGTTGTTGATGTTGGGCTCGAAGTCCGAGACGGTGGTCGACTCGGCGGTCTGCTTCTGGATGCCGAGGTTCTTCTCGGCGTTCAGCAGGCCGTTGTAGCTGGACTCGTTGAAGGACTTGTCGTCCCAACCGCCCGCGTCGGAGACCATGCAGGCCTTGTAGTCGCTCGCGGCGCCGCCGCCGGCGTCGCTGCCGCCGCCGGACGTCTCCTCCGGGGCGCTGCCGCAGGCGGCGAGGGTGAGAGCCCCGGCGCCGGCGAGGGCGAGGGCACGCGTGATGCTCTTCATGGGTGGTTCCTCCGGTGGGAGTGCGAGGGGCCGGGAGCGCCCCGAGGGTCCGGGCGACGTCGCTGTCGCGGTGCGATTGGACGATAGCCCTGCCGGACGCATGGTGAGCACGGGTTGAGCGTTCAGCCCCGAACCGTTATGAAATCGACGCGGAGGTGGCGCCGGGGTGAACTCCGGCGGCCTCCGGGGTCAGGCGGTCTGCAGGTCCCGCTGCACGCACGCGGCGGCGAGCACGCTCGCCCCGATCCCGATCGCGCGCTCGTCGATCATGAGGTCGCCCATGTGGAGGTCGTAGGTGCGCCCGCCGGGGGTGCGGGTGCCGAGGCGGGCGAGCGCCCCGGGCACCTTCTCGAGGTACCAGGCGAAGTCCTCGCCGCCGAGGGACTGGGCGGTGGGGTCGAGGTTCTCCCGTCCCAGCACCCCGCGCACCGCGGCGGCGAGCACCTCGACGCTCGCGGGGCTGTTCGAGACCGGCGGCACCCCGCGGTCGTGGGAGACGCGCGCCTCGACGCCCCAGGGGCGCACGAGATCGGCCAGGACGTCCTCGAGCAGCTCCTCGGCCCGGTCCCAGGCCTCGTGGTCCAGGCAGCGCAGGGTCCCCTCGAGCGTGCCGGCGCTGGGGATCGCGTTGAACGCGGAGCCGGCGTGGATCGAGCCCCAGGTGAGGTTCACGCCGGAGCGCGGGTCCATGCGCCGGGTCAGCGCGGCCGGCAGCTGCGTCGCGATCGAGCCGAGCGCGTAGACGAGATCCTGGGTGAGATGGGGGCGGGAGGTGTGGCCGCCCGCGCCGCGCACCTGGATCCGCACCGGATCGGTGGCCGAGGTGATCGGGCCGGACTTCAGGCCCACGTGGCCCACGTCCACGCCCGGGTCGCAGTGCAGGGCGAGGATCGAGTCGACGCCGTCCAGGACGTCCTGCCCGATCAGCTCGAGCGCGCCGCAGGGATGCATCTCCTCGGCGGGCTGGAACACCAGGCGCACGCCGCGGCGCAGCGCGCCCTCCTCGGCCACCCGCACCAGCGCGGTCGCCGCGCCGAGCACGGCGCTCATGTGCACGTCGTGGCCGCAGGCGTGGGAGACGCCCTCGACGACGGAGCGGTAGGGGACGGTGCTGAGCTCGGGGATCCCGAGCGCGTCCATGTCCGCCCGCAGCCCCATCAGCGGGAGCGACGGGTCTGCGCCGGGGATGTCGCAGATCAGGCCGGTGGCGGCCATGCGCTTCGGCGCGAGCCCGAGGGCGGTGAGCTGCTCGGCGATGAAGTCGGTGGTGGCGTGCTCCTGGTGGGAGAGCTCGGGGTGACGGTGGAGGTGGCGGCGCACCTCGCGCAGGGCGTCGCCGTGCTCGGCGACGGTGCGGGCGATCAGGCCCTCCGGTCCGAGCATCGCCCGCTGCTGCGAGGTCCCGACCAGCGTCTGCTGCGACTGCTCCACGCGTCCGCTCCTGTCCTGTCATCGACCGCCCTGACCGCCGTTCGCCTCCTGCGGCGATGCGGGTCCGGCGGTGCGGGTCAGCGCAGCCGGCCCAGCCCCTGCTCGTCGAGCCGGCCGACGAGCTGCTGGAGGGCCTGCGCCTTCTCGTCGGCGAGCACCAGCAGCGCGTCCTCGGTGTCGACGATGCTGACGCCCTCGAGCCCGACCAGGGCGATGTGGCGATCCGTGGAACCGTACACCGTGGCACGGGAGGAGAGCGCATCGACGCTCGCGCTTCCCACCACATGGACCTCGGTGCCGTCCTCGCCGCGGCGCACCTCGCCCTCGCGCTCGCGGAGCTGGCGGGCGAGCGCCGCGAAGTCGCCGACGTCGTCCCAGTCGAACTCCGCCGGGACCACCGCGACCCTCCCCTGCGCGGCGAGCGGCTCGGCGAGGGCGTGGTCGATCGCGATCGCGGTCATCGTGGGCCAGACGCGCTCGAGCACCTCCTGCTCCTCGGCCCCGCCGTGCGCGGCCGCGATCTCGCGCGCCCCGGCGGCGAGGGCGGGGATCTGGACGGCGAGCTCGTCGAGCAGCACCGAGGCGCGCACCACGAACATGCCGGCGTTCCAGCGCAGGCCCGCGTCGACGAAGGCCTCGGCCCGCTCGCGGTCGGGCTTCTCGACGAAGCGCACGACGGGCTCGGCACCGACGGCGCGCAGGCGTGCGGAGAGCGCGGGGTCGGCTCCCCCGTCGTCCGCGGACTCGATGTAGCCGAAGCCGGTCGACGGCGAGGTGGGGGCGATGCCGAGGGTGACGAGGAGGCCGAGCTCGGCGGCGTCCCGGGCGGCGGTGACGGCGCGGGCGAAGGCGGCCTCGTCCTCGATGAGGTGGTCGGCGGCGAAGGAGCCGATCACGGCGTCCGGCGACTCGCGCTCCACGTGCGCGCCCGCGAGCGCGATCGCGGGCATGGAGTTGCGGGCCGAGGGCTCCGCGAGGATGCGCACGTCCTCGTCGAGCTGCTCGCGCACCGCTGCGACGTGGGCGCGGCCCGTGACGACGATCGGGGGCCGGTCCGCGAGGGGCGCGAGGCGGTCGAGGGTGAGCTGGAGCAGGGAGCGGCCCTGCCCGGTGAGGTCCAGCAGGAACTTGGGTCGGGCGCGACGTGAGAGCGGCCACAGTCTGGTGCCGGAGCCTCCGGCGGGCACCACGGGGACGAAGGGGGCATCAGGCATGAAGCCAGCGTATCCAGCCTTCTACGGGCCCCTGGGTACCGTCCGCCGACACGGCCGGGGCGGGCCCGCCCGCCTCCTGCCTGGTGCTACGCTGAACCTGCCCCTGTCGGGGGCGATGATGATGTCGCCGTGTCGCGAAACGGCCGCCCGAGGGCGCCGAGCGCTGCAACGGCCGCGGGGACCTCGGTCCCCGGGGTCCCGCGCCGCGCGCCGCGGAGCACCGTCGAGCTCCCGGCGACATACCGACGCTTCTGGAGGAACTCCGTGGCTTCCGCCCAATACGGGACGCTCTATCGCGGACGCGAGGGCATGTGGTCCTGGGTCGCCCACCGCATCTCAGGAATGGCGATCTTCCTGTTCCTGCTCGTGCACGTCCTGGACACCGCGCTCGTGCGCGTCTCGCCCGAGGCGTACAACGAGGTCATCGGCCACTACAAGACCGTCGTCTTCGGCCTCGGCGAGGTCGGCCTGGTCGGCGCCGTGCTCTTCCACGCGCTCAACGGCCTGCGCATCATCCTCGTGGACTTCTGGTCCAAAGGGACCGTGCACCAGCGCAAGCTCTTCTGGGGCGTCATGATCGTGTGGGCCGTCCTGATGGCCGGCTTCCTCCCCCGCCACCTCATGCACATGTTCGGAGCGTGATCCCCATGTCGACCTCCACCACCTCGATCCCGGATCCCTCCACCCGCTACCGCCGCACCGGGCAGCGCGGCCTGAACGCCGAGATGCTCTCGTGGATGTTCATGCGCGGCTCCGGCGCGCTGCTGGTCATCCTCGTCTTCGGCCACCTCTTCGTGAACCTGTGGCTCGGCGACGGCGTCAAGGGCATCGACTTCGCCTTCGTCGGCGGCAAGTGGTCCTCCCCCTTCTGGCAGGTCTGGGACCTGCTGATGCTGTGGCTGGGCCTCATCCACGGCGGCAACGGCGTGCGCACGATCATCAACGACTACGCCCGTGGCGACCGCACCCGCATGGTCCTCAAGGCCCTGCTGTACTTCGCGGTCGTCGTCACGATCGTGCTGGGCACCCTGGTGATCTTCACCTTCGATCCCTGCCCCGTCGGCGCCGACCCGAGCCTGCTGCCCTCCTTCTGCGAGGGCTGACGCCCCCGGGGCGGCCGGACCCCCGGCCGCCCCTCCCCTTCCTCACGCACTTCACGGTCTTCCCGGAACGGAGCAGTCACCCGACATGCAGACCCATAACTACGACGTGGTGATCGTCGGCGCCGGCGGCGCCGGGATGCGCGCGGCGCTGGAGTCCTCCAAGCGCGCCCGCACCGCGGTCGTCACCAAGCTCTATCCCACGCGCTCCCACACCGGCGCGGCGCAGGGCGGCATGTGCGCGGCCCTCGCCAACGTCGAGGAGGACAACTGGGAGTGGCACACCTACGACACCGTCAAGGGCGGCGACTACCTGGTGGACCAGGACGCCGCCGAGGTCATGGCCAAGGAGGCCATCGACGCGGTGCTCGACCTGGAGAAGATGGGCCTGCCCTTCAACCGCACCCCGGAGGGCCGCATCGACCAGCGCCGCTTCGGCGGGCACACCCGTGAGCACGGCGAGGCGCCCGTGCGCCGCGCCTGCTACGCCGCGGACCGCACCGGCCATATGATCCTGCAGACCCTCTACCAGAACTGCGTGAAGCAGCAGGTGGAGTTCTTCAACGAGTACTACGTGCTCGACGTGCTGATGACCGGCGACCCGCGCTCCGACGAGGGCGTGCGCGCCTCCGGCGTGGTCACCTACGAGCTCGCCACCGGCGAGATCCACGTCTTCCGCGCGAAGTCGGTCGTGTTCGCCTCCGGCGGCTTCGGCAAGATCTTCAAGACCACCTCGAACGCCCACACCCTCACCGGCGACGGCCCCGCGATGGCGTTCCGCCGCGGCATCCCGCTGGAGGACATGGAGTTCTTCCAGTTCCACCCGACGGGCCTGGCGGGTCTCGGCATCCTGCTGTCGGAGGCGGCGCGCGGCGAGGGCGGCATCCTGCGCAACAGCGAGATGGAGCGCTTCATGGAGCGCTACGCCCCGACGCTGAAGGACCTCGCCCCCCGTGACGTGGTCGCCCGCGCGATGGCCAACGAGGTGCGCGAGGGCCGCGGCGCCGGCCCGAACAAGGACTACGTCTACCTCGACCTCACCCACCTCGAGCCCGCGCACATCGACGCGAAGCTCCCGGACATCACCGAGTTCGCGCGCACCTACTTGGGCGTGGAGCCGTACACCGAGCCGGTGCCGGTCTTCCCGACCGCGCACTACGGCATGGGCGGCATCCCCACGAACATCCGCGGCGAGGTCCTCGCCAACGCGACCGACGTGATCCCCGGCCTGTACGCGGCCGGCGAGACCGCCTGCGTGTCCGTGCACGGCGGCAACCGCCTGGGCACCAACTCGCTGCTGGACATCAACGTCTTCGGGCGCCGCGCCGGCACCGCCGCCGCGGAGCACGCCGCGGAGGTCGACCTGCCCGAGCTGCCCGAGGGAGTGGAGACCCCGACCGTCGAGCTGCTCGAGCGCCTGCGAGACCGGCCCGCGACCGAGGACCGCATCGCGAACATCCGCACCGATCTGCAGGAGCTCATGGACGCCAACGTCCAGGTGTTCCGCACCGAGGAGACCTGCCGCACGGCGCTTGCCGGCATCAAGGACCTCAAGAAGCGCTACGAGACGGTCGCGATCCAGGACAAGGGCCGCCGCTACAACCTCGACCTGATGGAGGCCGTGGAGCTCGGCTTCCTGCTCGACCTGGCCGAGATCGTGGCGCTCGGCGCGCTGCACCGCAAGGAGTCCCGCGGCGGCCACTTCCGCGAGGACTACGAGAAGCGCGACGACGTCAACTACCTCGAGCACACCATGGCCTACCGCACCCTGCCGGGTGAGGAGGGCGTCGAGGGCACCCCGATCCGTCTGGGCACCAAGCCCGTCGTGATCACCCGCTACGAGCCGAAGGAGCGCACGTTCTGATGACTGCCGTCGCCGAGAAGCCCCAGGCCGATGCCGGGGAGATCCCCTCGTTCGAGGTCACGCTGCGCATCGCACGCTTCACCCCCGAGGACGACAAGGGAGTCCACTGGGAGGACTTCACCGTCACGATGCACGGCACCGACCGCGTGCTCGACGCCCTGCACGAGATCAAGTGGCACGTGGACGGCTCGCTGACCTTCCGCCGCTCCTGCGCCCACGGCATCTGCGGCTCGGACGCGATGCGGATCAACGGCCGCAACCGTCTGGCCTGCAAGACCCTGCTCAAGGACCTCGACATCTCCAAGCCCATCACGGTCGAGCCGATCAAGGGCCTGCCGGTGGAGAAGGATCTCATCGTGGACATGGAGCCGTTCTTCGACTCCTACAAGGAGGTCATGCCGTTCCTGGTCGCGGGCGGTCAGGAGCCCAGCCGCGAGCGGCTGCAGTCCGCGGAGCAGCGCGAGCGCTTCGACGACACCACCAAGTGCATCCTCTGCGCCGCGTGCACCTCGTCCTGCCCCGTGTTCTGGACCGACGGGCAGTACTTCGGCCCGGCCGCGATCGTGAACGCGCACCGCTTCATCTTCGACTCGCGTGACGACGCGGGCGAGCAGCGTCTGGAGATCCTGAACTCCAAGGAGGGCGTGTGGCGCTGCCGCACCACCTTCAACTGCACCGAGGCGTGCCCGCGCGGCATACAGGTGACCAAGGCGATCGCCGAGGTGAAGCAGGCCGTGATCCGCGGCCGCGTCTGATCCCGCGCTCAGCACGACGACAGGGGCTCCTCCGCCGCGGCGGAGGAGCCCCTGTCGTCATCGGGGCGGTCAGCCGCGGGCGGCGAGCACCTCGCGCAGGCGCGTCGCGAAGGCGGCGGGGTCGCCCGGATGGGACGGGTCGCCGACGGCGAAGCCGCCGTGGTCACCCGGGAAGACGAGCGGCTCGGTGCCGAGCGCCTCGGCGAGGGTGCGCGTGGTGCGGGCGGTGATCGCCTCCCCCGTCTGCTCCCCCACGGCGAGGACCAGACGGTCCCCCGCGGCGCGCAGCGCCTCGAGGTCCGGCTGGTAGGAGGTCACGGGGGCGCTCGTCCCGGACAGCAGCGGGTCCTCCCGGGTGCCGTCGTCCTGATCCGGCAGGCCGAACTGGGCGGGATCAGGCAGGGGCTGGGCGAGGAACTCCTCGGTGAACTCGCCCTGCCACATGCTCATGGCGAGGAAGGCGGCGAGGCCCGCGCCCCAGCCGCGCTCCTGATAGGCGCAGCCGACGGCGTCGTTCGCGCGCTCGGCGAGCTCCGCGTCGGGCAGCACGCCCATGACGGGCGGCTCATGGGCGACGACCCGGCTGACGTCCTCGGGATGCGCCGCGAGCAGGGCGAGCGCGGCGACGGCGCCGCCGCTGCTGGCGAACATCTGCACCGGCGCGCCGAGATCGGTGATCAGGACGTGCAGGTCCTCCGCCTGCAGGGACGGGTCGTTCAGGGCGCTGCCGTCGCTGCGGGTGCTCCGGCCGAGTCCGCGCGGGTCGTACGCGACGACGGTGCGGTCCGGGAGCTCGGCGATCAGGTCGGAGAAGCCGTCGGCGGTCATGGGCTGGCCGATGACCAGCAGCACCTCTCCCCCGTCGGCCGGGGGCAGCGGGCCGTGCACGTCGTGGACGATCTCGGCGTCGGGCAGGGACAGGGTGCGGGTCTCCATGGGCACAGCGTAGGACCGTGCCCCGACGAGGAGAAGGGCGATCGGCGACAGGTCCGGCCCGCGGTCAGCGGTGCCGCCCGCACCTGCGCACGGTCTCGAACGCGGGGCGGCCCGGGCGCCGTCGGCCGGGAGAGGCCGCGCCGACGGCACCCGTGCCGGCTCAGGAGTAGGTGACCACCAGCGGTGCGTGGTCGGACCAGCGGGTGTCGTAGCTGGGAGCGCGATCCACCTGCGCGGCGGTCGCCTTCTCGCCGAGCGCCGGGGTGGTCAGCTGGTAGTCGATGCGCCAGCCGGAGTCGTTGTCGAAGGCCTTGCCGCGCTGGGACCACCAGGTGTAGGGGCCGGGCACGTCGCCGGCGAGACGGCGCTGGACGTCCACCCAGTCGCCCTCGACCAGCAGGCGGTCGAGATAGGCGCGCTCCTCGGGCAGGAAGCCGGCGGACTTCAGGTTGCCCTTCCAGTTCTTGATGTCGTTGTTGGCGTGGGCGATGTTGAGGTCGCCGGTGAGGGCCACGTGGCGGCCGTCGGCGCGCAGCGCGTCCAGGCGCTCCATGGCCACGTCGAGGAAGGCGTACTTGTCGATCATGGTCTGCGGCTTCTCGGTGTTGCCGGAGTGCATGTAGCAGGAGATGACGGTGAGGCCGGCCCCGTCGGCCAGCGGGTCCTCGAAGTCGGCCTCGAGCCAGCGGCCGGTGTGGGTGGGCTCGGTCAGGCCCGGCAGGCCGCGGCGGACGCCCTCGAGGTCGATGCTCTCCAGCGAGGTGCGGGCGGCGATCGCGACGCCGTTGCGGCCCCTCAGCTCGGAGGCCTCGCCGACGATGGTCCAGCCCTCCCCCACCAGATCGGCGAGAAGCTCCTCGGGCGCCCGCACCTCCTGCAGGGTGATGACGTCGGCCGCGGTGGTCGCGAGCCAGTCGGCCATGCCCTTGCGGGCCGCGGCCCGCAGGCCGTTGACGTTGACGGTGGCGAGGGTGAAAGTCATGCCCACCAGTATGTCAGCGGGGCCCGACGGCCGCGACGCGTGCCGCGGGGCGGGCGGCTCTGCCCGCCCCGCCGGGGTGTCAGGACTCCGAGGTCTCAGGCCTCGATGCCGGCGGCGTGCTCGGCCGCCTCGACGACGTTGTTGACCAGCAGCGCGCGGGTCATGGGGCCGACGCCTCCGGGGTTGGGGCTGATCCACGAGGCGACCTCGGCGACGGCCGGATCCACGTCGCCCACGAGCTTCGCCTTCCCGCCCTCGGGGTCCTCCTGGCGGGAGACGCCGACGTCGAGCACGATCGCGCCGGGCTTGACGTCCTCGGGCCGGACCAGGTGGGCGACGCCCGCGGCGGCGACGATCACGTCGGCGCGGCGCAGGTGCGCGGGGAGGTCCGTCGTGCCGGTGTGGGTGAGGGTGACGGTCGCGTTGATGGCGCGGCGGGTCATCAGCGCGCCGATCGAGCGGCCGACGGTGACGCCGCGGCCGATCACGACCACGTCCTTGCCCTTGAGGTCGAGGTCGTGCCGCATGAGCAGCTCGATCACGGCCCGGGGCGTGCAGGGCAGCGGGGTATGGATCGGCGAGTAGGCGTTCAGGACCAGGCGGCCGAGGTTCGTGGGGTGGAGGCCGTCGGCGTCCTTGGCGGGGTCGATCCGCTCGAGGATCGCGTCGGTGTCGATGTGCTTCGGCAGCGGCAGCTGGACGATGTAGCCGGTGCAGGCGGGGTCGGCGTTGAGCTCGTCGACGACCGCCTCGACCTCCTCCTGGGTGGCGTCGGCCGGGAGGTGCTTCTGGATCGAGTTCAGGCCGATCTGCTCGCTGTCGCGGTGCTTGCCGCGCACATAGGCGGCGCTGCCCGGGTCGTCGCCGACCAGCACGGTCGCGAGCCCGGGACGCGGGTGACCGGCGTCGACCAGGCGGGTGACGCGCTCGGCGAGCTCCTGCTTGATCGCCTTCGCGGTGGCCTTGCCGTCGAGGATCTGGGCGGTCATGACGCTCTCCTTCGATGAGGGGTCTCGGTGAGGTGGTCGGCGGGGTGGGCCCGGGAGGTCCGGCCGAGGGACCGGTGCCCCGGTCGAGCGCGGTCCCGCCCCGGGCGCCGGCGGGCCGATGCGGGACGGGCGGGGTCCGGACATCGCGGCCTCCGGACCCCGCCCGCGCAGATCAGTACTGCTGCAGCTCGGGGTAGAGCGGCTTGGACTCGGCGAGCTTCGCGGTGCGGGCCCTGAGCGACTCGACATCGGCCCCGCCGGTCAGCGCCAGCGCGATCACGTCGGCGACCTCGGTGAACTCCGCCGCGCCGAAGCCGCGGGTGGCGAGCGCCGGGGTGCCGATGCGCAGGCCCGAGGTGACCCGCGGCGGGCGCGGGTCGTTGGGGACCGCGTTGCGGTTCACTGTGATGCCGGCCTCGTGCAGGCGGTCCTCCGCCTGCTGGCCGTCCAGTTCGGAGTCGACGAGGTCCACGAGCACCAGGTGCACGTCGGTGCCGCCGGAGATGACCTTGACGCCGGCGGCCTTCGTGTCCTCCTGCTGGAGGCGGTCGGCGAGGATCTGCGCGCCCTCGAGGGTGCGGGCCTGGCGGTCCTTGAAGTCCTCCGACGCGGCGATCTTCAGCGCCACGGCCTTCGCGGCGACGACGTGCATGAGCGGGCCGCCCTGCTGGCCGGGGAACACGGCCGAGTCGATCTTCTTCGCCCACTTCTCCTTGCACAGGATCATGCCGGAGCGGGGGCCGCCGATGGTCTTGTGGATGGTGGTGGAGACGACGTCCGCGTAGGGGACGGGGCTGGGGTGCAGGCCCGCGGCGACGAGGCCCGCGAAGTGCGCCATGTCGACCCACAGCGCGGCGCCGACCTCGTCGGCGATCTCGCGGAAGCGGGGGAAGTCGAGCTGGCGGGTGTAGGCGGACCAGCCGGCAACGATGACCTTGGGCTGCTCGGCGATCGCGAGCTCACGCACCTTGTCCATGTCGATCAGGCCCGTGCCCGGCTCGGTCTCGTACGCGACGATGTCGTAGAGACGGCCGGAGAAGTTGATCTTCATGCCGTGGGTGAGGTGGCCGCCGTGGGCGAGGGAGAGGCCCATGAGCTTGTCGCCCGGGCGGGCGAGGGCGTGCATCACCGCGGCGTTCGCGGTCGCGCCCGAGTGCGGCTGGACGTTCGCGTGCTCGGCGCCGAACAGGGCCTTCGCGCGGTCGATCGCGATCTGCTCCGCGACGTCGACCTCCTCGCAGCCTCCGTAGTAGCGCTTGCCGGGGTAGCCCTCGGCGTACTTGTTGGTCAGGACCGAGCCCTGCACCTGCAGGACCGAGCGGGGGACGAAGTTCTCCGAGGCGATCATCTCGAGCGTGCCCTGCTGTCGGGCCAGCTCGCGGTCGAGCACCTGGGCGATCTCGGGATCGATGTCGGCGACAGACTTGTCGAGGACGTTCACGTGGCCTCCTGTGGCGGTGTGAGGGGGCGGCGAGCAGCCGTCACGCCATCCTAGGCCGGGAGCTGCGGCGGGGACGCCCGCATCCAGGGATCGGCGCCCGTCCCGAGCGGGACGGACGCCGAGCCGTCCTCCCCCAGCTCAGAGGTCGAGGCCGAGGCGCACCGGCTCGGGCTCCAGGTGGATCCCGTAGCGCTCCTCGACCCGCGACTGGACGTCGTGGGCGAGGGCGACGAGGTCCTCGCTGGAGGCGCCGCCCCGGTTGGTCAGCGCGAGGGAGTGCTTGGTGGAGACCGAGGCCCGCTCCCCCACCGCATGGCCGCGCTCGATCCCGGAGTGGCTGATGAGCCAGGCGGCGCTGGTCTTGACCCTGCCCTCGCCCGCGTCGTAGCGCGGCGCCTGCTCGGGCAGAGCCGCGGCGTCCTCGACGGGGAGGATCGGGTTGGTGAAGAAGGAGCCGGCGCTCCAGGTGTCGTGATCGGCGGCGTCCAGGACCATGCCCTTGCTGCCGCGCACGCGCAGCACCGCCTCGCGCACCTGGCTCATCGGCACCCGGTCCCCCACCTCGACGCCGAGCTCCGCGGCGAGCTGCGCGTAGCGGATCGGGGCGGAGAGGGAGCCGATGATGTGCTGGAAGGTCACCGACAGCACCACGTAGCGGCCGGTCGCCGAGGGGACCGGTCCGCTGTACCGGGTGCGCTTGAAGACGCTGTCGCGATAGGCGAAGCCGCAGTCGGCGGCGAAGAAGGTGCGCACCGCCCCCTTCTCGCGGTCCCAGGTGCGCACGCGGGAGATCGTCGAGGCGACCTCCTGGCCGTAGGCGCCGACGTTCTGGATCGGGGTCGCGCCGACGGTGCCGGGGATGCCGGAGAGCGCCTCGATGCCGACCATCTCGCGGGCGATCGCGTAGCGCACGGCCCGGTCCCAGTTCACGCCCGCGAAGTACTCGACGATCGCCCCGCCGCAGGTGGGATCCAGCGGAGTGAGCTCGGCCGGGTCCACGGGGATCCCGTCGGGCTCGCCGGAGGCGCCGACCTCGCAGGTCGCGTCCAGCAGCGGCGGATCCTCGGGGTCGCGGAGCAGCACGACGGTGCCCTCGAAGGGCTCGTCGGAGGCGACGAGGTTCGAGCCGCCGCCGAGGACGAGCAGCGGTTCCCCCGCCTCGTCCGCGGCGGAGACCGCGGCGATCACCTCGTCGGCCGTGCGGGCCTCGACGAGGTTCCGGATCTCCCCGCCGATTCGGAGGGTGGTCAGGTCGGCGAGCCTCATGCCGCTCCTGCCGCGTCGGCCTCGGCGTCCTGCGTGCGGCGCGGCAGCGCGAGGGTCGCGCGGGCCCGCCCCAGCACCTTCTCCCCGTCGACGACGGCGGCGAGGTCGACGCGTGCGGTGCCCGCGGACTCGTCGATCGCGCCGACGGTCGCGACGACCTCGAGCGCGACCTCGCCGGTGGCGGGCACGGGCACCATGCCGGTGAAGCGGGTGGAGTAGGCGGTGACCAGGGTCGGGTCGCCGACGGCCTCGAGCAGGCCGGTGATGGCCGCGCCCATGGTGAGCATGCCGTGGGCGATGACGCCGGGCAGCCCGGCCTGCTCGGCGACGGCGTCGTTGTAGTGGATCGGGTTGAAGTCTCCGGAGGCTCCGGCGTAGCGGACCAGCGCGTCGCGGTCGAGGGTGTGGACGGTGCGGGAGAGCTCGTCGCCGACGGACAGGGCGGCGAGGTCGAGCGGGCGGGCGTCGGGGGTGGGGCTGGTGGTCATCGGTGCTCCTGGTGTGGCATCTGCGGCGGGGCCGCGAGGGGCGAGGGAGACGGCGCCGGGGCGCCGCGGGGCGAGGCTGCGGGCTCAGTCCCCGCGCACGACGAGCATGCTGCGCACGGCGGCGACCTCGGCGCCGTCCTCGTCGGCGAGGTCGACGCGGGTGGTGACCATGGCGTGCCCTCCGGCGGCGCGGACCGACTCGACGGTGAGGGTCGGCACGAGGCGGTCGCCGGCGACGACGGGACGGTGCAGGGTGAAGGACTCCTCGCCGTGGACCACGCGGGAGAAGTCGATGCCGGCGGCGGGGTCCTCGACGTACTGCGCCTCGGTGGCCTGGGCGAGGGAGACGAGGAACGTGGGCGGCGCCACGACGTCGGCGTGCCCGGCGGCGCGGGCGGCCTCGGGATCGGTGTGCAGCGGGGAGGGGGCGCCGGTGGCACGGGCGAACTCGATGATCTTCGCGGCCGAGACGGTGTGCACGGGGCCCGCCGGGTAGGTGCGGCCGGCGAAGGCGGGATCGGGGCTGGTGGTCACTGTGTCTCCCGAGGTCGGGTCGGCGCGGGGGCCGACGAATGCGGTCCCCCCGATCATCTCACCGCCCCCGCGCCCCTGCGGTGCGGCCCGCGCGAGGCACGGGGGCCGGACATGACGAAGGCCACCCGGCAGTGCCGGGTGGCCTTCGTGGATGCTGCGGCGGGACCGCTCAGCGGGTCTCGCGGTGCGCCGTCTGCTTGCCGCAGGTCGGGCAGAACTTCGAGAGCTCCAGCCGATCCGGGGTGTTGCGACGGTTCTTCTTGGTGATGTAGTTGCGCGCCTTGCAGTCGACACACGCCATGGTGATCTTGGGACGCACGTCAGAGCTCTTGCTCGCCACGGTTCGCCTCTTTCGTCCGGGTGACGCACCCGGCGGTGCGCCTCGTGGGTCCCCGTGCTCGGGGGATGTGGAATCTGCACTCCGGTGGGGACCGGTGTGGTACCGAGGGCGGGGATCGAACCCGCGACCTCACGATTATGAGTCGTGCGCTCTAACCGTCTGAGCTACCCCGGCGTGACCGATGAAACGGCCCGATCTCGAATGAGACCGGGCCGCCGCATCCATCAGAGCCCTGAAAGGGAATCGAACCCTTGACCTTCTCCTTACCATGGAGACGCTCTGCCGACTGAGCTATCAGGGCAACCCGGTAAACCTTACCCGCCTCATTACCCGGAGGCAATTCGAGGGGCGGTCCCCGTGCTTCGGATCACAGGGATCCTCCGCGTGGCAGATGAGGGATTCGAACCCCCGTAGGCAATGCCAGCTGATTTACAGTCAGCTCCCTTTGGCCGCTCGGGTAATCTGCCGCGACCCTCTCCCGCCACCCGCCAGACTCTCGTCCCGCGGCCGCCGGAAGCGGACTCGGAACAGCATAGCGGGGTCCCGGCCGCGGCGCGAACCCAGAAGGGGCTCTCGGAGCATGAGAGGCGTCACAGCGGTCCCGCCGCTGGTCGCAGCCCCTCTGCAGCGGCCCCTCGGAGACCGGGGAGCGCCCCAGGACCCGGCATGGGACGATCACTGGACAGACCCGCCCGTTCGACGTGGTGGCGGCCCGCGCGGGCCGCCCGGAGGAGGACACGATGGCCGATTCATCGTTCGACATCGTCAGCAAGCTCGACCGCCAGGAGGTCGACAACGCTGTGAACCAGGCCGTGAAGGAGGTCGGCCAGCGCTACGACTTCCGGAACACCGGCGCCTCGATCACCCTCGGCGGCGACGAGATCGTGATGACCGCCAACGCCGAGGAGCGCGTGCTCGCGGTGCTGGACGTGCTGCAGTCCAAGCTGATCCGCCGCGGCATCTCGCTCAAGGCGCTCGACGTGGGCGAGCCCAAGCAGTCCGGCAAAGAGGTGCGCCTGGCGGCCTCGCTCAAGGAGGGCATCTCCACCGAGGACGCGAAGAAGATCTCGAAGATCATCCGGGACGAGGGCCCCAAGAGCATCAAGGCACGGATCGAGGGCGACGAGCTGCGCGTCTCCTCCAAGAGCCGCGACGACCTGCAGTCCGTGATCGCGCTGCTGAAGGGCAAGGACCTCGAGGTCGCCCTCCAGTTCGTGAACTACCGCTGAGGTCGACTGCCGCTGACGTCCGGTCCCCCGACAGCCGCTGAGCCCGGCCTCGCCGCACCCCCGCTCCCGCGCCGTCGGGACGGGGGTGCGGCGCGTCCAGGCACTGGCGGTTCCTCCCTCTCTCGCACCGCGCTGGATATGTTCCGATCTCCGCGCGCGGATGCTGCGCGGCGCGGATCCGTCGGGGGAAGGGGTGCGATGGCCAGCGGCACGATCCTGGTGATCGGGGCGACCGGAGGGCTCGGTCGCCACGTGGTGAGGTGCGCGGTCGAGGCAGGACTGCACCCGCGGGCCCTCGTGCGCAGCACGGAGCGGGCCGCCCGGCTGCTCCCCGCGGCGACGGAGCTCCTCGCCGGCGAGGCGACGATGCCCGTGGACATGGCGCGCGCCCTCGAGGGAGCCGACGGAGTGATCCTCGCCCACGGCTCGCACGGCGCGCCGGGCGAGGCGGAGGCCGTGGACTACGGGATCGTCCGCGTGCTCGTCGAGTGCCTCCTCGCCTCCGGGCACCCGGTGCGGTTAATCCGCATGTCGGCGCTCGGAGTGACGGTGCACGGTACGCAGCACGACCGCGTCACGGGCCTGGCCACGTGGAAGCATCGCGCGGAGCGCCTGCTGCGCGTCAGCGGTCTGCCGTGCACGATCGTGCGCCCGGGCTGGTTCGACGACGAGGCGCAGGACGAGCACCGGCTGGTCGCCCGCCAGGGCGATGGTCGGCGCGGCGGCTCCCCGGCCGACGGGGCGATCTCCCGCGAGCAGCTCGCCCGGGTGCTGCTCGCGGCGCACACCACGGCCGACGCGACCGGGCTGACCCTCGAGGTGGTCGCCGAGCGCGGCCCGGAGCAGTCGCAGCTGGACTCGCTCTTCGCAGGGCTCCGCGCCGACGTCCCCGGGGGGGGGTGGACGGAGCCCTCGACCCGGACACGCTGCCGCTCGGCGCCGAGCCGGACCGGGTGCTCGAGGATCTGCGTCGCGTCGCGGCCGCGGCGGACGCGCGCGAGGCCGGCGCCGTCTCCGGGCCTGAGTCGCAGGCCCGGAGACGGCGGCGCGACCGCCGAGCAGCGAACACCGCGCACCGCGCACCGAGACCGAGGACCGAGGACCGAGGACCGAGGAGCAGGGTCCCGGCCGTCGCGCTCCCGGGCATCACGAAGGCCC